>NZ_JBHWDU010000073.1:0-3154 GCF_042734825.1 Kitasatospora sp. NPDC059648
CCGCAACGACGAAACGGCCGAGGCCGCGACCCTGACGGATCGCGGCCTCGGCCGTTACGGTGCGCGATACTGGGATTGAACCAGTGACCCCTACCGTGTCAAGGTAGTGCTCTCCCGCTGAGCTAATCGCGCCTGGTGTGGCGGTTGTGCAGCAGGCCTCGAAGGGCCCGTTACGGTGCGCGATACTGGGATTGAACCAGTGACCCCTACCGTGTCAAGGTAGTGCTCTCCCGCTGAGCTAATCGCGCCTGGTGAGGCGTTCCTGCAGCAGATCCCGGAGGATCCGACGTGCGCGATACTGGGATTGAACCAGTGACCCCTACCGTGTCAAGGTAGTGCTCTCCCGCTGAGCTAATCGCGCGGGGAGGTCTCCCGGAAGAACCGGGAGAGCCCCTTGGAGGTGGAGACGGGATTTGAACCCGTGTACACGGCTTTGCAGGCCGTTGCCTCGCCTCTCGGCCACTCCACCAGGCAACACACGAAGAACGATCTTACACTGTTCTCCATCGAGCGGACGACGAGATTCGAACTCGCGACCCTCACCTTGGCAAGGTGATGCTCTACCAACTGAGCCACGTCCGCCTGTCTCCCGGGATCTTCACCGCTTTTCTTCGGCTGCGCTCCCCGGCGACGTGTTGAACTCTAGCGGATTCCCGGGCCAGCTAAAAATCCGTTCCCGCAGCGTGCCGGGGGGATGCCCCGCCGAGTGCCGTCCCGTCAGCCCTTCCGGCCGGTCACCGGCCACCACCTGCGGCGCTCCCGGACGATCGTCCGCAGGTCACCGGGCGCACACCCGCCCGACGCACTCTGCTGCTCGTACGCGGGGGCGCGGGAAGCCCCGGGCCCGACCGCGGCCGCGCCCCCCGACCTACACTTCAGGCACCGCTGCTCAGCACCACCGCGCAGGAGAACCGTGTCCGGCCACCCCGATCCCCGCACCCCGCTCGCCCGCTTCGGAGGCCGAGTGGCCACCGGGCTGCGCGACGTCACCTCGGACCCGGCCGCGCTCGAATCCTCCGGCTACTGGGCCGTCGCCTACGACTTCGAGGGCCGGCTCACCTGCGCCCGCTTCGACGACGTCCGCCCCGCCCCAGCCCCGCCCTCGGGCGCCGGCTGGTACGGCCCGGACGCCGGCAGCTGGCACAGCTCCCTGGACCACGCCGCCTACACCGCGGGCGTTCGCCGCATCCGCGAGCACATAGCCGCCGGCGAGGTCTACCAGGCAAACCTCTGCCGAGTGCTGTCCGCACCGCTGCCCGACCCCGACCGCAGCGACATCGACGCCCTCACCGGCCTCCTCGCCCACGGCAACCCCGCCCCCTACGCCGGCACCATCCGGCTGCCCGGGCACGGCGTCGAGATCGCCACCGCCTCCCCCGAGCTCTACCTGCACCGCAGCGGACGCACCGTCTCCTCCGGCCCGATCAAGGGCACCGGCCGCACCGAGGACGACCTCCTCGACAAGGACCACGCCGAGAACGTGATGATCGTCGACCTGGTCCGCAACGACCTCGGCCGGGTCTGCGAGACCGGCAGCGTCACCGTTCCCGACCTCTGCGTCGTCGAGAAACACCCCGGTCTGGTGCACCTGGTCTCCACGGTCGAGGGCACCCTGCGCGAGGGTGCCGGCTGGGCCGAACTGCTCACCGCCACCTTCCCGCCCGGCTCGGTCACCGGCGCCCCCAAGTCCAGCGCACTGCGGATCATCGACGCCCTGGAGACCGCCCCCCGCGGCCCCTACTGCGGTGCCGTCGGCTGGGTCGACGCCGACCGCGGCGAAGGCGAACTCGCCGTCGGCATCCGCACCTTCTGGCTCGACCGGCAGGACCCGCAGGCGCCCGTCCTGCGCTTCGGCACCGGTGCCGGCATCACCTGGGGCTCCGATCCCGAGCGCGAATGGGCGGAAACGGAACTGAAGGCCGCCCGCCTGGTCGCGATAGCGTCGGGCAGCGAAACCGGCAGTGACACCAGCACCGGCTGTGACACCAGCACTGGCAGTGACACCGAAACCGGCACCGACCACGAGCCGCACCGCGTCTAGGAGCAGCCCCCGATGCACAACCGCACCACGAGCTGGGTCAACGGCACCCTCGTCGACTCCGCTGACGCCGCCGTCTCGGTCCTCGACCACGGCCTCACCACCGGCGACGGCGTCTTCGAGACCATGAAGGCCGTCGACGGCCGCGCCTTCGCGGTCACCCGCCACCTCGACCGGCTCACCCGATCCGCCCGCGGCCTCGGCCTGCCCGACCCCGACCACGACCAGGTCCGCGAGGCCTGCGCCCAGGTCCTCGCCGCCAACCCGGCCCCGCTCGGCCGCCTTCGCGTCACCTACACCGGCGGCAACGCCCCGCTCGGCTCCGAGCGCGGCACCACCGGCCCCACCCTGGTCGTCGCCCTCGGCGCCATCAACCGCCGTCCCGACGAGACCGCCGTCGCCGTCGTCCCCTGGCGCCGCAACGAGCACAGCGCCGTCGCCGGCCTCAAGACCACCTCCTACGCCGAGAACGTCGTCGCCCTCGCCGCCGCCCACCGCGCCGGCGCCTCCGAGGCACTGTTCGCCAACACCGCCGGCCGGCTCTGCGAGGGCACCGGCTCCAACGTCTTCGTGGTCATCGGCGGCCGCCTGCTCACCCCCGCCCTCGCCTCCGGCTGCCTGGCCGGCATCACCCGGCAGCTGGTCATCGACTGGTGCGGCGCCGAGGAGACCGACCTCCCGCTCAGCGCCCTCCAGGACGCCGACGAGATCTTCCTGACCTCCACCACCCGCGACGTCCAGGCCGTCACCCGCGTCGACGACCGCGAGCTGCCCGGCACCGGCCCGGTCACCGCCAAGGCCATGGCCGTCTTCGCCGAGCGCAGCGGCGACGACCTCGACCCCTGATCCCACCGGGCAGCGGTTGCGCCGGGCGGCTACGACCCCGGGCAGACGCTACGGGCGGCGCGGATAACCTTCCCGGCGAGGGGAAGGGACCACCACATGACGACCACGCTGCGCCCCGAGGGCCCGGAGACACCCACCACGGCCGGCGGCCGCACCAGACGTTGGCGGATCCTGACCAACGGCCACCAGGTCGGGGGGGGGCGGCCCCCCCCCCCCCCCCCCCCCCCCCCCCGAACGGGCGGGGTATAAGAAAAGTGTATAAAACAGTGG
>NZ_JBHWDU010000073.1:3164-42581 GCF_042734825.1 Kitasatospora sp. NPDC059648
TGGCCCCGTCCACCCCCCCCCGGCCGGGGGCCCCCCCCCCCGGTGGGCGCTCCACCCCCCCGGCCCCCCGGGGGGGGGGGCGCCCCCCCCCCCCCCCCCCCCACGGCAGCCAGCTCTGGGGCGAGATATCAGACTTGGAGATCACCGAGGGGCGCGGCCGGGGGCGCGGAACCTTCGGCGCGCTGGCCGCGGAGGAAGTGCTGCGCAACTGGGGCTGCGCCCGGGTGGACGTGGTCGTCCCCGAGTCCGCCCGGGCCGCCCGTGGACTCGCCGCCACCCTCGGCTACACCGAGCGGATGCGGAACCTGGGCAAGAGCCTGACCACCGCCCCGCCCCTGCCCGGCGGCGTCACCGCCCGCCCGCTCGGCGCCCCGGAGTTCCCGTCCTGGCTCGACCGGGCGGCCCGGGAGTACGTCCGCTCGCTGGTGGACTCCGGCCTCACCGAGGACCAGGCCCGGGCCAAATCACGCCTGGACCACCGCAACGTCCTCCAGCAGGGCGCCGACACCCCGGGCGCCGCCCTGCGCCGCCTCTACCGGACGGACCGCGGCGACCGGGCGGCCGCCGAGCCGCTCGGCTCCCTCTGGGTGGAGCTCCACCTGCGCGACCTGCCGGACGGAACCCCGCTCGCCTGGGTCATGGTGGTCGAGGTGTCCCCGGCCCACCGGGGCCGGGGACACGGCCGCACCCTGATGCTGCTCGCCGAACAGGAGTGCCTGGCCGCCGGGGTGCGCGAACTCGGCCTGAACGTCTTCTCCGGCAACGAAGCCGCCCTGCGGCTCTACGCCTCGCTCGGCTACCGGGTCGTCAACCGCTGCTACGGCAAACAGCTGTGACGAGTTGACGGAACGTCAGTCGGACGGCGTCAGGAAGCGCGCGCCGCCTCGACGGCGGCGACGATCCGCTCGCGCAGCCCCTCCTGGCTCTTCCCGCCGTCCAGCCGCTCCCCGCCGATCACGTACGTCGGCGTGCCCGTGACCCCGATCGCCTTGCCCTCGGCCTGGTCGGCGTCCACGGTCAGCATGTGCCGGCCGTCGACCAGCGCGGTGTCGACCTCCTCGACGTCCGCCCCGACCTCCCGGGCCACCTCCAGCAGCACCTGCTGCCCCCGCGCGTCCAGGTCCTCGACCCGGGCCAGCAGCGCCTCCACGAACGGCCACCCCAGCCCCTGGTCGAACGCCTCCTCGGCCGCCTCCGCCGCGGCGTAGGCGTGCTTGTGCTTCTCCAGCGGGAAGTGCCGCAGCTCCACGGAGAGCGCGTCCCCGTACTGCGCGCGCAGCGCCCGTACGTCGTCCAGTGCGGTGCGGCAGTCCGGGCACTGGAGGTCGCACCAGAACTCAAGGCGGGGGAGGGAACCATCGATCATCCCCCCAGTGTTCCACTAGTGGGTGCCCGCTCCCGCCCGGTGGTGCGCCCGAGGGCGGCCCGACGGGAAGGCGCCGATGTCCAGGACGATCGGAAGCGAAGGGGCCCACTAGTGCTGACCGCCGCGATCAGTTTCCTCCTCACGGCCGGTGGAGTGGCCGTCGCGGGCCTTCGGGCCTGGCGGCGCCGGTTCCTCTCGGCCACCCGCTGGTTCGCGGTGGCACTGCTGCCCGCCGGCCTCTACCTGACCGGGCTGTTCCCGCTGGCGAGCACCATCGGCCGGGAGTTCGCCGACTGGGCGGCCAAGCTGGTCCTCGACCCGCGCGTGTGGGCCGGCATCGTGCTGCTCGGCGTCTCCGGCGTCCTGCTGGTCACCACCCGCTGGGTGGGCCGCCGAGGCGCCGTGGAGGCCCCGTCGGAGCGTCCGGCCGCCGCCGGCGCGGCCCCCGAGCGCCCCGCCGTGGCCCGGACGCCCAAGGCGCCCAAGGCGTCCGAGAAGCAACAGAAGGGCAAGCGGGACGACGGCCTCGGCGACTTCGCCGACATCGAGGAGATCCTCCGCAAGCGCGGCATCTGAGCCGCGGGCGCCCGTACGCACGGCCGGAGGGCGTCAGGTGGAGGCGACGGCCTCCGCCGACCGCTGCCGCGCCCGGTAGGCGGCGACGTGCAGCCGGTTTCCGCAGGTACGGCTGTCGCAATAGCGCCGGGAGCGGTTCCGGGAGAGGTCCACGAAGACCCGCGCGCAGTCCGGCGCCTCGCACCGGCGCAGCCGCTCCCGCTCGCCGGCCATCAGGATGAAGGTCAGCGCCATGCCCAGCTCGGCCGCGAGGTGGGGTCCGAGCGCCGCGTGCGGCGCGAAGTAGTGGATGTGCCAGTCGTGGTGGTCGTGGTTGACCAGCCGGGGCGTCGTCCCGGCGGCCGCGACGATCGCGTTGACCAGCTCGGCGGCCTCTTCGGTGGACTCCGTCCCGAACACGTCGCGCAGCCGGGTGCGCAGCTCCTGCACCTGACGCAGGTCGTCCTCGGTGAGCGAGTCGATCTCGCTGATCTCCTGGCGGCTCACGAAGGCGTCCAGCGCGGCGACGTCCGGCAGCCGCTCGTCGCCGCACACCTCGGGCGCGGTGTTGAGCAGATCGACGAGGATGCTCAGCGCGCACTCGGTGTCATGGGTGATCAGCACGTTGGGACTCCTCGCGCAGGGGGACTCCGGTACCCCGCGTCCACGGTTACCCCAGACCATACCGGCCCTTGCGGCGTAAGGGCGGCGCCTTTGTTCGAAGGCGTGTGCGTATCCCGGCAGAGTGTCCCAAAGCGGCTGCCGGACCCCGCCCCGGCCCCGCCGCACGGCCCCGGAAGAGGCGGAGGCACCCGGCAACGAGGCCGGCCACCCGTACGGATGGCCGGCTCCGGTGCCGGGTGCCTGCGGTGCTGTGCCCCGCTCCGGGGGGAGCGGGCCGTTCACCGGCCCCGAGACCGCGTCGTGCGCGGCTGAGTCCGCTGCCGTGCCCCCGAGTAGGACGGCTGCGATGACAGCAGGAAGTACGGCCCCGCCGACAGCGGGGCTGAACCGCCTACGGTCGGGGTCAGCTTTCGGCGAGGATGTGGGACAGCTCCCGGTCGAGGTCGAAGTGACGGTGTTCGGTGCCGGGGGGCACCGCGGCGTCCGTCCGCTTGAGGAACGACTCAAGCGCCCGGGCCGGGGCCTCCAGCAGGGCTTCTCCTTCCGGAGAGCTCAGTGCGATGCAGACCACCCCTTGCCCGTGGCTGCGCGACGGCCACACCCGGACGTCGCCGGTACCGGTGGGTCGGTGCAGCCCCTCCGCGAGGAGATCTCGGGCGAACACCCACTCCACCGTCTCGTCGGCGCCCGTGTGGAACGTGGCGTGCACGGCATAGGGGTCGGCGGTGTCGTAGCGCAGGCCCGCGGGGACGGGCAGTGAGGACTCGCTGGACACGATGAGGCGCAGGTGCAGCTCGCAGCTGACCGTGGTGTTCATAAGCGCCATGGCCTTTCGCTCAGTGTGCGCTCGGGGAATCGCACGTCGGCGAACGGACCATCCCACCTCCAAGACCGATGTAAACCCCTCTGTCCCGATTCGGACGCGAGTCGTACCCCTTACGGCGCATTGCGGAATCGCCATGGAGTACCCGCCCGGGGCATTACCGGCGGTTCTTCTCGGCCGGGGATTCCGAGCCGGTCGCCACCCGGCCCGTGCGGAGCGCCGAGGAGGCCGGGAACAGGGGAGCGGGTGGTGCGGCCGGGCCCGACGAGTCGTGCGCGTGGGCGGGCGGCGTGGGCGGCGGAGGCGGGCGGAGGTACGGGCCGGGGCCCTTGGTGCCGGGGTCGGCCCGGCCGGGTGGGGCCCGGGCGCCCGGGGTCGGGGGCGGTCGGTGGCCGGGGTGGTCGGAGCACCCCCCGGGATGCGGTAATGTTTTCCCTGCACCCGGGCGATTAGCTCAGCGGGAGAGCACTTCGTTCACACCGAAGGGGTCACTGGTTCGATCCCAGTATCGCCCACCGGAATGCATTGTGATATGTGAGGCCCAGTCGATTATCGGCTGGGCCTCACATGTATTTCCGGAATCCCATCCGAAGTGCCGGCCGCAAATCCGGCTGAGACTCAGTCACCTTCCGTGCGGAGCACGAGTTCTGTGGATCCGTCGGCCGTACCCCGGAAGAGCGAGTTGTACGACCGCCCCCGAATGGTGCTACAGTTCTTCTCGTTGCCCGGGCGATTAGCTCAGCGGGAGAGCACTTCGTTCACACCGAAGGGGTCACTGGTTCGATCCCAGTATCGCCCACCGGACAGCATGCAGGCCCTGACCAGGAAACCGGTCAGGGCCTGCGGCGTTCCCCGGGGCCTACGCCGCCGCCTCGCAACCGTGCTCCGGCTCCAGCCGGCGGCCGCACACGCACCGGGCCGGCCGCATCGGCCAGGACAGGTCCACCCGCTCCGGCGTCCCCGACCGGTCGAACCAGGCCTGCAGCCCGCGCGCCTGCGCCGCGTGCCAGACCGCTTGCCGCAGGTGCAGCTCGGCCGCCGACAGCCCGCCCAGCGCCGCCGGGTAGCGGGCGCCTATTCGCCGGATCAGCGACATGGCCGCCGTCGCGTCCGCTGCCGCGTCGTGCGCCCCGGTGAGGTCCACCCCGTAGTGGGCGCACAGGTCGGTCAGCGTCCGCCGGCCCCTGCGGTAGCGGTCCACGTGCTTGTCCAGCACCCGCGGATCCAGTACCACCAGCCCCGCCCCCTCCAGCCCGGCGTTCAGCGTCAGCCCGTGGTGGCGGCGCAACTCCCGGTCCAGCAGCGTCAGGTCGTACGGCGCGTTCATCACCACCACCGGACGGCCGGCCCGCGCCTGGGCCGCCAGCGCCCGGATGACCTCCGCCACCACCACCCGGGCCGGCCGGCCGTACGCCCGGACCTGCTCGTCGGTGATGCCGTGCACCGCCCGGGCGCCGTCCGGGATCGGCACGCCCGGATCGGCGAGCCAGGTGGTGGTCCGCGCCGGTGCGTCCGGGGCGAGCTGGACGACCAGGGCGGCCGAGACGATCCGATCGGTCTCGACGTCCACGCCGGTCGTCTCGGTGTCGAAGGAAGCGAGTGGGCCGGTGTACCAGTGCTGCTGCATGACTGCCCCTCAGGCGTGCGTTCCGCGCCCGGGTGATACCCGTTTCTGACGCCTGCTCAACCCGTTTGGCCCAGCCCCGGCCGGGGATCCTGCCCACGACAGTCCCGTTCGAATCCGGACGGGCCCGGAGCCGGGGGAGGCCACGGGGCGATGGCACTGACCCAGCCGCAGCCCGACGAGGCGGCGGTCGCACTCAGGGGGAACCTCGCGGTCACCGCGTGCATGGAGACCCTGCAGGTCGGCTACCTGCACGCGGTCGCCGCCGCGGCCGGCTGCTCGCTCTCCCAACCGTTCCCGGACAACGGCATCGACTGGCAGGTCAGCCACGGCTCCCGGGAGCACGAGGTGGACGACGAGGTCACCGTCAAGATCCAGCTCAAGGCGACCCAGCAGATCGCGCCCGACCCCGCCGGACCGTTCTTCAGCTTCACCCTGGACAACGACCACCTGCGCAAGCTCGCCCGCGCCCGGGTCGCCGTCCCGCGCATCCTGGTCGTGATGCTGCTGCCCCGCCGGGTCGACCACTGGCTCCGGGCCCGCCCGGACGCCCTCGAACTGCGGCACTGCTGCTACTGGGTCAACCTGGCCGGCCACGCCGTCACCGGGCAACGGCGCACCAACGTCCGGGTTCCCACCGACAAGGTCTTCGACGACCGCGCCCTCTGCGACATCATGGCCCGGGTCGGCGCGGGCGACAGCCCGTGACCACCGGGCCCCGGCGGCGAGGAGCCACGCCCATGACACTGCCGCACGGACCGGACGGCCGCGCCCCGGCCCTGCCCGACCCGGCCACCGTCGACCCAACGGTGCTGGCCACCCTGCTCGCCCGGCACGGCTGGACCCGCCGCGGCGGACCCGCCGCCCGGTACGGCCGCTGGACCCCGCCCGACGGCGAACCCGGCACCAGCCTCCTCGTCCCCACCTCGGACGGCTTCGACGACGCCGTCGAACTCCTCACCGACGCCGTCACCGCCCTCTCCCGCTCCCGCACCCCCTCCGCCCGCTCGATCCTGCTCGCCCTCGCCGTCCCCGGCGACGAGCTGAGCTGGCGCCGCGAACTGCCCGGCGCCGCCGACGCCACCCCCTGGGAGGACGCCGAACGGCTCCGGCGGGCGGCCCGCGCGATGCTCGCCGCCGGGGCCAAGGCCGGCCGCGCCACCGCCGCCTACCACGGAGCCCGGCTGGACGGCCTCGCCGGGGACTTCCTCGACCGGGTCCTGCTCGTCGAACAGGGCGTCGTCGACCAGGGCGCGGCGCTCACCGCCTACACCCCGGCCCCCGAGGGCCGGACCGCCGTCACCACACTCGTCCGCGCCCTGGAGGCGCTGCGCGACGCCGTCGACTACCGCCGGGTCAGCGGCGGGCCCGAGGCCTTCGAGAACGCCGTCCGCTCCGGAGTCAGCCGGGAACTCGTCCGGTCCGTCGAGGCCCTGGTGCGCGGCGCCGCCGCCGCCCGGCTCACCGTCGCCTGGTCGCCCGCCGCCGGAACCCCGGGCGGCTTCGGCGACCGCCGGATCGACCTCGACTTCTCCCCCGGCGACCTGCCCGCCCTCACCGAGGCCGCCGAGCTGCTGGAACGCCTGGAGCCCGCCGTCGACGTCACCGTCCTCGCCGTGGTGGTCCGGCTCAAGCGCGCCGACCCCTCCGGACCCGGCTCGGTACGGCTGCGGGTGCTCGACGGCGCCGAGGTCAGCGAACTCAAGCTCCGCCTGCCCGACGCCGACTACCGGCTCGCCGCCGAGGCCCACCTCTCCGGCCTCCCGGTCCGGGTCTCCGGACGCCTGGAGCGACGCGACGGATTCCGTCGGCTGACCCGGCCCCGCGGCCTGGAGCTGTGCGGATGGGGGGAGGACGAGCGCGAGCGGCTGCTCAAGGGGCTCCAGGAAAGGGGAGAGAGATCCTGAGTGCGCGGTGCGGGTGGCGCTCTCGGTACCATCGTCACGCGCAGCGCAGTGTTGCGTCCTCTGAATCCAGCACGTCAGGAGAGACCGGTGACGGACGTCCGGGTAATCATCAGCCGCGAACCCGATCGGGAAGAGCGCGTGGTGACCACGGGCACTACGGCCGCCGAGCTCTTCGCCGACGACCGCTCGATCGTCGCCGCCCGCGTCGGCGGCCAGCTCAAGGACCTCGCCTACGTCCTCCAGGACGGCGAGGAGGTCGAGCCGGTCGCGATCGACAGCAAGGACGGCCTCGACATCCTGCGCCACTCCACCGCGCACGTCATGGCCCAGGCCGTGCAGCAGCTCTACCCCGAGGCCAAGCTCGGCATCGGCCCGCCGGTCAAGGACGGCTTCTACTACGACTTCGACGTCGAGAAGCCGTTCCACCCCGATGACCTCAAGGCCATCGAGAAGAAGATGCAGGAGATCATCAAGCGCGGGCAGAAGTTCTCCCGCCGCGTGGTCACCGACGAGGCCGCCCGCGAGGAGCTGGCCGCCGAGCCGTACAAGCTGGAGCTGATCGGCCTCAAGGGCTCCGCCGCCACCGCGGGCGAGGGCGCCGACGTCGAGGTCGGCGCCGGCGAACTCACCATCTACGACAACCTGGACGCCAAGAGCGGCGAGCAGTGCTGGGGCGACCTCTGCCGCGGTCCGCACCTGCCCAGCACCCGCCACATCCCGGCGTTCAAGCTGATGCGCAACGCAGCCGCCTACTGGCGCGGCAGCGAGAAGAACCCGATGCTCCAGCGCATCTACGGCACCGCCTGGCCGACCAAGGAAGAGCTCAAGGCCCACCTGGACTTCCTCGTCGAGGCCGAGAAGCGCGACCACCGCAAGCTCGGCAACGAGCTCGACCTCTTCTCCATCCCCGAGGAGATCGGCTCCGGCCTCGCCGTCTTCCACCCCAGGGGCGGCATCATCCGCCGCGCGATGGAGGACTACTCGCGCAAGCGGCACGAGGAAGAGGGCTACGAGTTCGTCTACACCCCGCACGCCACCAAGGGGAAGCTCTTCGAGAAGAGCGGCCACCTGGACTGGTACGCGGACGGAATGTACCCGCCCATGCAGCTCGACGAGGGCGTGGACTACTACCTCAAGCCGATGAACTGCCCGATGCACAACCTGATCTTCGACGCGCGCGGCCGCTCGTACCGTGAACTGCCGCTGCGCCTCTTCGAGTTCGGGACGGTGTACCGGTACGAGAAGTCGGGCGTCGTGCACGGCCTGACCCGTGCCCGCGGCTTCACGCAGGACGACGCCCACATCTACTGCACCCGCGAGCAGATGGCGGCCGAGCTCGACTCGACGCTGACCTTCGTGCTCAACCTCCTCCGCGACTACGGTCTGACCGACTTCTACCTGGAGCTGTCGACCAAGGACCCGGAGAAGTTCGTCGGGACGGACGAGGCCTGGGAGGAGGCCACCCGCGTCCTGGCCTCGGTCGCCGAGAAGCAGGGGCTTCCGCTGGTGCCGGACCCGGGCGGCGCGGCCTTCTACGGCCCGAAGATCTCGGTGCAGGCCAAGGACGCCATCGGCCGCACCTGGCAGATGTCCACGATTCAGCTGGACTTCAACCTGCCGGAGCGTTTCGACCTGGAGTACACCGCGGCGGACGGTTCGCGTCAGCGGCCGGTCATGATCCACCGGGCGCTGTTCGGTTCGATCGAGCGGTTCTTCGCGGTGCTGCTGGAGCACTACGCCGGTGCCATGCCGCCGTGGCTGGCCCCGGTCACCGTGACCGGCATCCCGATCACCGACGAGCACGTGCCGTACCTGCTGGAGGTCGCGGCCGAGCTGAAGAGGCACGGGATCCGGGTCGAGGTGGACACCTCGGACGACCGGATGCAGAAGAAGATCAGGAACGCTCAGAAGAGCAAGACGCCGTTCATGCTCATCGCCGGCAACGACGATGTCGAGGCGGGGGCCGTGTCGTTCCGCTACCGCAACGGGGAGCAGAAGAACGGCGTGCCGGTGGCCGAGGCCGTCGCCGAGATCGTGGACGCGGTGAACAACCGCATCCAGGTGTGACGCCGTAGTCGGACGACCACGCGCGGGGCGGGCTAGTCTGCCCCGCGCGGCTTTGCAAGCACGGCCGGGCGAATATGCTGATCAGCATGACGACTGAGCCGGAACTGCAGCGGGGTGTCGGTGAGCCGGACGGCTTCCGCCGCCTGTGGACCCCCCATCGGATGGCGTACATCCAGGGTGAGAACAAGCCCACCGGCCCGGCTCCGGACGACGGCTGTCCGTTCTGCTCGATCCCGTCGCTGAGCGACGAGGACGGGCTGATCATCGCCCGGGGAAGCTCCGTCTTCGCGGTGCTGAACCTGTACCCGTATAACGGCGGGCACCTGATGGTGGTCCCGTACCGGCACGTGGCCGACTACACCGACCTCGACGAGGCGGAGACGGTCGAGCTGGCGGACTTCACCAAGCGGGCGATGACCGCGCTGCGCGCCGCCTCGGGGGCGCACGGGTTCAACATCGGGATGAACCAGGGCGCTGCGGCCGGGGCCGGGATCGCGGCCCACCTGCACCAGCACGTGGTCCCGCGCTGGGGCGGGGACACCAACTTCATGCCGGTGGTCGGCCACACCAAGGTGCTGCCGCAGCTGCTGGCGGACACCCGCAAGATGCTGGCCGAGGTCTGGCCGCAGGGCTGAGCCCGCGGAGCCCGAAGGGGCCCGCCACCGGAATCGTCGGTGGCGGGCCCCTCTTCGCGTGTCGTCCGGATCAGCCGGCGTCGAACTGGTCGACCTTGTACGGGCGGCTGCCCTGCGCCTCGGACTTGATGATCGAGGTGCGGTTCTTGAAGAAGCGGTCGGCGTCCAGGTCGTGCTCCCGGAGGAACTCCAGGGTGGCGGTGTGCACCGCGTTGAGCACCGGGACGGAGGCGTTGAGCGCGTTGTCGACCATGGAGCGGTTGTTCCAGGCGGTGGCGACCCAGGCGTGCCGCAGCCCGAAGGGTTCGGGCAGGCCGAGGCCGCCGCCGAGCCAACCGAGCAGGCCGGGCATCTTGTGGAAGGGGGCGCGGACGGCCTGGCGGACCACCTCGTCGTTGTCGATCAACGGGAGCTTGACGGTGCGCTCCTCCCAGAACTTCACCGTCTTGGCGATCGTCTTCTCCTTGTCCTTCGGCTTGTCGAAGAAGACGCCCTTGACCGGGCCGAGTGCGTAGCCGGCCACCGAGATGCTCAGCACGTTGGCGAGCAGGGTCACCGTGACGGTGAAGGTGATGACCAGCTTGCCGTCGTGGGTGATGAACTGGGTGGCCAGGTAGTGCCGGGGGCCGCCGGGGAAGGTCTGCTTGTCGGCGAGGCTCTGCACGGCGAAGTCGCGCATCCGTTCGCCGTCCATGTCGGCGCCGTCGGGGCGGCTGATCTCGTCCGCCCCCTCGCTGATGTCGAAGACCGCCCACTGCTTGATGGCGACGTTGGGGATGCCGCTGTTGGCGACGTGGCTGACGCCGAGGCCCTTGAGGTGGGCGGAGATCCGGCGGACCAGGTCCCAGGGGTGGAAGGCGCGGAAGTCGACGTGGCCCTCGGCGGGGTGGAGGGTGTCGGCGAGGCGCCACTCGCCCCAGCGGCGGCCCGCGCCGAGGATGCCCTTGGGGCCGGCGTAGTGGTGGACGTTGGTCTCCTGCTCGGCGTCCAGCCGGCCGAGCTTGTCGCGCAGCTCGTTGGCCTTCTTGTCGAGGTCGTCGCGGGGGACGGCCTTGGCGACGGTGGCGGCGACGGCGTTGCCCTCGACCAGGTCCTGCCAGCGGCCTCGGAGGTCCTTGGCGGAGCGCTCGACGATGCGGCGGGCGAGGTACCACCCGAGCACCGGGGCGAGCATGGTGATCCGCAGGTAGATGCCGAGGATGCCGTCCGCCGGCGGGCCAAGCAGCAGGAAGGCGGCGAGGACGGCGGCGGCGATGAGGGCGAGGGCGCCGTAGGTGTCGGCGCCGCGGGCGTTGTCCCGCTTGAGCCAGGCGCGCAGTTGGAAGGCGCCGAGCCAGATCAGGGTGCCGGGGAGGAACAGCAGGCCGGTGACGACGGAGACGGTGCTGAGCTGCCGGTCGCGGGCGTGGCGGAGTTCCTCGGCGGCCAGGCAGTGTTCGACGACCTGGCGGGTGTCGACGCCGAAGGACGGTACGAGGGGTTTGCGGTCGCCGCCGAGGGCGCGGGAGATCAGCGCCTTGCTGAAGGCCTCGCCGACGTTGGGGCGGAAGAGGGCGAAGCGGCCCTTCTTCTCCTTGGCGTCGGTGACGTCGGCGACGAACTTGCCGATCTCGCCGTCGCGGTAGGCGGCCGAGGAGAGCGCCTGGGTGACGGCGGTCTGCGGGCCGGCGTCGGTCCGGGGTATCTGCGCACCCGGGGTCATGTCGAGTGTGGTCACGGTGGCGTCCCCTCCTCCCCTTGTCAGCGGCAGGTTACCGTGCCGTGGCACCCCCGCGCGGATGATCGTCTGAAGTACCGTGACGAACCGTCACGTTCCGGCCGCGCTCCGCCCGAGGGGCATGATGCCCGCTTTCGCTCGGGTCGATACCCGCCCGGGCCCGTCGGGCAGGGGTGGAGGAGGATGGACGGTGGAATCGATGATGGGGGTTGCCGTGAAGGATCCGGTGCTGGTTTTCGACGGGGACTGCGCGTTCTGCTCGTCCTGCGTGCGCTGGGGGGAGAGGTACCTGCGGCAGACGCTGGCCTCGGGTGGCTGGGAGGCGGTGCCGTTCCAGTTCGCGGAGCTGGCGGAGCTGGACGCGCTGGCGGGCGGCCGGGGTGAGGTGTCGCCCGAGCGGGCCGAGCGCGAGGTGCTGTGGGTGACGCCGGCGGGCCGGGTGCACGGGGGCGCGCAGGCGGTGGCGCGGCTGCTGATGCGCTCCGGGGGCGCGTGGGCGTACCTGGGCGCGCTGTTGACGTTGGGGCCGGTGCGTCCGGTGGCGGGCGCGGTGTACCGCTGGGTGTCGCGCAACCGGCACCGGATGCCGGGGGGCACGGCGGCGTGCGCGCTCCCGAGGCGGGGGCCCGTTCAGCCGGTGTAGCGGTCGGCCAGGGCGGTGGGCATGGGTTCGTGGCGCAGGTAGGCGCGGGAGAACTCGGCGGTGCCGTGGGTGAGCGAGCGCAGGTCGACGGGGTAGCGGACGAGTTCGAGTTCCGGGACCTCGGCGCGCAGCAGGGTGAGTGCCTGGCCGCCGGTCTCGGTGCCGAGGACGCGGCCGCGGCGGGCGGAGAGGTCGCCGAGGACGGCGCCGAGGTACTCGTCGGGCAGCAGGATGCTGACGGCGGCGACGGGTTCGAGCAGGCGGATGACGGCGTGCTCGGCGGCGTCGCGCAGGGCGAGGGCGGCGGCGTTCTGGAAGGACGCGTCGGAGGAGTCGACGGAGTGGGCCTTGCCGTCGGTGAGGGTGACCCGGACGTCGACGAGCGGGTGGCCGGTGGCGACGCCCTTGGCGAGCTGGGCGCGCACGCCCTTCTCGACGGAGGGGATGAAGTGCTTGGGGACGGCGCCGCCGACGACGTGTTCCTGGAACTCGAAGCCGGAGCCGGCCGGTAGGGGCTCGACTTCGAGGTCGCAGATGGCGTACTGGCCGTGGCCGCCGGACTGCTTGACGAGGCGGCCGTGGCCGGCGGCGGCGGTGCCGAAGGTCTCGCGCAGGGCGACCTTGGGTTCGACGGTGTCGACGTGGACGCCGTGGCGGGTGCGCAGCCGGTCGAGGACGACCTCGGCGTGGGCCTCGCCGGTGCACCAGAGGACGAGCTGGTGGGTGTCGGGGTTCTGTTCGAGGCGTAGGGCCGGGTCCTCGGCGCCGAGCCGGGTGAGGGCTTGGGAGAGCTTGTCGTCGTCGGCCTTGCTGTGGGCTTCGACGGCGATCGGGAGCAGGGGTTCGGGGACGGTCCAGGCGTCGAGTTCGACGGGGTGGCCCGGTTCGTGGACGGTGTCGCCGGCCCGGGCGGTGGTGAGTTTGGCGGCGCAGACGAGGTCGCCGGCGACGGCGTGCGGGACGGGGCGCTGGAGTTTGCCGAAGGGGCTGGTGAGTCCGGTGACGCGTTCGTCGCCGTTCTGGTCGGCGGAGTGGGCGGGGCCGACGAGGTGGATCTTGGTGTCGGGGCGCAGGGTGCCGGCGTACAGGCGCAGCAGGCTGATCCGGCCGACGTAGGCGTCGCCGGTGACGCGGACGACCTGGGCGGCGAGCGGGGCGTCGGGGTCGCAGGCCGGGGCGGGGCGGGTGCGTTCGGTGGGATCGGGGAAGGTGTGGGCGATCAGGTCGAGCAGTTCGGCGGCGCCGAGGCCGTTCTCGCTGGTGGGGACGGCGGGGTGGAGGGCGCAGGAGAGGACTTCGCGGCGCATTCCGGCTTCGAGGGCGTCGGTGTCGAGGGGGTCGCCGGAGAGGTAGCGCTCCATGAGGGTGTCGTCCTGGCCGGAGATGGCTTCGACGAGGCTGTCGTGGGCGGGGCCGGTGTCGGGCAGGGGGGCGGCGTCGCCGTAGGTGTCGCCGGTGAGGAGATCGACGCTGCCGTCCGGGTGTCCGTCGTGGAGGACGGGCAGGAAGAGCGGGCGAAGGGTGTCCGGGCCGAGCTCGAAGGCGTCGTGGCAGGCGGTGAGGATGTCGTCGAAGCCGGTGCGGGCGAGGTCGAGTTTGGCGACGGCGACGGCGCGGGGAATTCCCTCGGCGGCGCACTCGCGCCAGAGGGCGCGGGTGGGGGCGGTGACCGGGTCGGTGGCGGAGACGACGAAGACGGCGGCGTCGGCGGCGTGCAGGGCGGCGCGCAGGTCGGCGGCGAAGTCGGGGTGGCCGGGCGGGTCGATCAGGTTGATCTTGACGCCCTTCCATTCGAGCGGGAGCAGCGAGAGCTGGACGGAGCGCTGCTGCTGGTGCTCGATGTCCTCGTGGTCGGAGACGGTGGTGCCGTCGGTGACGCGTCCGGCGCGGCCGGTGGCGCCGGCGGCGAGGGCGAGGGATTCGGCGAGCGTGGTCTTGCCCACACCGCTGGAGCCGATGAGGACGACGTTGCGCAGGTCCTGCGGGCCGGTGACGGCGGGTGCCTGGCCGGCTCGTGCGGTGCTGCGGTCGGGCATCGGGGTCTCCTCCCGTGGCGCCGAGACTGTCCTTCGCAGTCTAGGGTCGGGTGTCGTCCGGGCGCGTGTTGTGTGACCGTCCGTGTGCGGGGTGCCGTCCGGCGGTGCGTGCGACGGAGGGTGTCCCGGGCGTGGCTACGATGGGTGCGCCGGGCGGGCTCATTCGTCCGGCCGTCTGCCGCCGTGCGCTGCGCCAGGCGGGTACCTGGGAGATCGGAGCGGCTGGGAAGGCCATGCTCAACAAATACGCGCGTGCCTTCTTCACACGTGTTCTGACCCCGTTCGCCGCGTTCCTGATCCGCCTGGGCGTGAGCCCGGACGCCGTGACGCTGATCGGTACCGCCGGTTCGGTGGCCGGTGCGCTGGTGTTCTTCCCGCGCGGGGAGTTCTTCTGGGGCACCATCACGATCACGCTGTTCATCTTCTCGGACCTGGTGGACGGGAACATGGCCCGTCAGCTGGGCCGGAGCAGCAAGTGGGGGGCGTTCCTGGACTCCACGCTGGACCGGGTCGCGGATGCGGCGATCTTCGGTGGTCTGGCGATGTGGTACGCGGGCAAGGGTGACAACAACCTGCTGTGCGCGGTGGCGATCTTCTGTCTGGCCAGTGGTCTGGTGGTGTCGTACACGAAGGCACGGGCGGAGAGCCAGGGCCTGCCGTGCGACGTGTCGGGGCTGGTGGAGCGGGCCGAGCGGCTGGTGATCAGCCTGGTGGCGGCCGGGGTCGCGGGTCTGCACGAGTTCGGGGTGCCATACGTGGAGTGGCTGCTGCCGGTGGCGCTGTGGCTGGTGGCGGCGGGCAGCCTGGTGACGGTGTTCCAGCGGATGCTGACCGTGCGCCGGGAGGCGTTCGAGGCCGACCGAGCGGCGGCCGGGAGTTGACGGGGGGCGTCCTGCGGTGACGGACCGACTGGTGTACTGGGCGTACGCGCTGGGGTGGGCGGTGCTGAAGCACCTGCCGGAGCCGGTGGCGCGGTGGTTGTTCGACCGGCTGGCGGACTACGCCTGGCGCCGCCGGGGCCCGCGGGTGCGCCAGCTGGAGGCGAACCTGCGCCGGGTGCGTCCGGGGCTGCACGAGGCGGCGCTGCGGCGGTTGTCGCGGGCCGGGATGCGGTCGTACCTGCGGTACTGGATGGAGTCCTTCCGGCTGCCGGTGTGGAGCCGGGAGAGGGTTCTCCGGGACGTCCGGGTGGACGGCCTGGAGCACTTGGAGGGCGCGCTGGAGTCCGGGCGGGGCGTGGTCGTGGCGTTGCCGCACATGGGCAACTGGGACCTGGCGGGCACCTGGATAGCGCACCTGGGCCACCCGTTCACCACGGTCGCGGAGCGGCTGAAGCCGGAGCGGCTGTTCGACCGGTTCGTCGCGTTCCGGGAGGGTCAGGGCATGGAGGTCCTGGCGCTGACCGGGGGCGGGGTGAACGTGATCGGCACGCTGGCGCGGCGGCTGCGCGAGGGCAAGCTGGTCTGTCTGGTGGGGGACCGGGACCTCTCGGAGGCGGGCATCGAGGTGTCGTTCTTCGGCGAGCCGACCCGGATGCCGGCCGGCCCGGCGGCGCTGTGCCAGCGCACCGGAGCGGCGCTGCTGCCGGTGACTCTCTGGTACGACGGCCCGGTGCTGCGCGGGATCATCCACCCCGAGGTGCCGGTGCCCGACGAGGGCGACCGCAAGGCGCGGACGCTGGCGATGACCCAGGCGATGGCGGACGTGTGGCAGCGCGGGATCGGCGAACACCCGCAGGACTGGCACATGCTGCAGAAGTTCTGGCTGGCCGACCTGCCGGCCCGTGAGACGGTGGGGGCCGGGCCGACCGATGCGCGCCCCGAGCCGGCCGCGGACCGCGCCGCGGAGGCTTCCGGGGCCTAGTGAGTGTCCGCCGGCCCGGCGTGGTCCGCAGGACACTCCCCAGCCCGGCCCGTACGACTGCCCGAAGGAGCTTGAGGAACCCGTGAAGATCGGCATCGTCTGCCCGTACGACTGGGACGTCCCCGGCGGGGTGCAGTTCCACATCCGGGACCTCGCCGAGCACCTGATCGGTCTGGGCCACGCGGTCTCGGTGCTGGCGCCGGCCGAGGACGACGAGGCGCTGCCGCCGTACGTGGTCTCGGCGGGGCGGGCGGTGGCGGTGCCGTACAACGGGTCGGTGGCGCGGCTGAGCTTCGGCATCCTGTCGGCGGCGCGGGTGCGGCGGTGGCTGCGCGAGGGGCGCTTCGACATCCTCCACGTGCACGAGCCGGCCTCGCCGAGCCTGTCGATGCTGGCGGCCTGGTCGGCGACCGGGCCGATGGTGGGCACCTTCCACACCTCGAACCCGCGTTCGCGGGCGATGATCGCGGCCTCGCCGATCCTGCAGCCCGGGCTGGAGAAGATGCGGGCCCGGATAGCGGTGTCGGAGTACGCCCGGCGCACCCTGGTGGAGCACCTGGGCGGGGACGCGGTGGTGATCCCGAACGGGGTGGACGTCGGGTTCTTCGCGGGGGCCGAGCCGGACCAGCGCTGGACCGGGGGTGCGGCGGCGGGGGAGCCGGGCACGATCGGCTTCATCGGCCGGATCAACGAGCCGCGCAAGGGCCTGCCGACGCTGCTGGCGGCGCTGCCGAGGATCCTGGCCGAGCGGCCGGGGGTGCGGCTGCTGGTGGCGGGCAAGGGTGACGAGGAGGAGGCCGTGGCCGGCCTGCCGCCCGAGGTCCGCGCGCAGGTGGAGTTCCTGGGCATGGTCTCGGACCGGGACAAGGCCCGGCTGCTGCGCAGCGTGGACCTGTACGTGGCGCCGAACACCGGGGGCGAGAGCTTCGGGATCATCCTGGTGGAGGCGATGTCGGCGGGCGCGCCGGTGCTGGCGAGCGACCTGGACGCGTTCAAGCAGGTGCTGGACGGCGGGGACGCCGGGGAGCTGTTCCCGGTGGAGGACGCGGACGCGCTGGCCCGTACGGCGCTGCGGCTGCTGGGGGATCCGGCGCGGCTGCGGGAGCTGAGCAAGGCGGCTTCGCGGCACGTGCGGCGCTTCGACTGGTCGACGGTCGGCGCGGACATCCTGGCGGTGTACGAGACGGTGACGGCCGGGGCCGCGGCGGTGGTCGAGGAGGACGTGCGCAGCGGGCGGCGCGCGAGGGACTGAGCGCGGGCCGGTCCCGGGGACCGGGGCGGGCGTCAGCGGCGTTATGGTCGGGCCGACCGCACCACTGTGACCCATGGGGGAAACGATGCCGCAGATCTCCGTCGACTACTCGTCCAGCCTGGCCGGGACCTTCGACCGCCGGGCGCTGGGCCTGGCGATCAACCGGCTGGCCGAGGAGACCATCGACGCGAAGCCGGAGTCCTGCAAGACGCTGTTCCGGCAGAGCGAGGAGCTGGTGGTCGGCAGCACCGGGCCGGAGGGCGACGCCCAGGTGTACGTCGAGTTCCAGATCTTCCCGGGCCGTACGCCGGAGGCGAAGGCGGCGCTGAGCGAGGGCGTCGTCGCCCTGCTGGCCGAGCACGTCGCCCCGCTGCCGGGGGGCCGGCTGTTCACGGCGGTGAACATCGAGGACATCGACCGGGAGAGCTACCGCCACGCCACGGCCTGAGCCCCCCGGGGCTGACGCCGGGCGGAGGCGCCGGTGACACCCGGTAACGTAGCGGCCCGTGACTACCTGGATCTGGGCCGGCGTGGCCGTGGTGCTGTTCGGGATGTACCTCAGTTGGACGGCCGGGCGACTGGACCGGCTGCACGCCCGGATCGACGCGGCGCGCGCGGCGCTGGACGCGCAGTTGGTCCGCCGGGCCTCGGTGGCGATGGAGCTGGCGACCTCCTCGCTGCTGGACCCGGCGGCCTCGCTGCTGCTGCTGGACGCGGCGCACGCGGCCCGGCAGGCCGAGGACGAGCAGCGCGAGGTGGCGGAGAGCCAGCTGAGCCTGGCGCTGCGGGCGGTGCTGGAGGAGCCGGAGCAGGTGGCGGCGCTGGTGGCCGAGCCGGGTGGCGAGGACGCGGTCCGTGATCTGACGGCCGCGGTGCGCCGGGTGCCGATGGCCCGCCGGTTCCACAACGACGCGGTGCGGGCGGCGCGGGCGGTGCGGGAGCACCGGCTGGTGCGGTACTTCCGGCTGGCGGGCAAGGCGCCTTTCCCGATGGCCTTCGAGATGGACGACGCTCCACCGCCCGCCCTCACGCCGGAGGGGGCGCCAGCCTAGGCTGTCTCCGGATACGGCCCGTTTGTCGCATCCCGTCGTCCGGGCTGGACTTGGTGGCACATCATTGGGCCACCCGTTCCGCCTACCATAGGGCGATAGCACTGGTTCATCTTCGAGTGAGGTCTCACGTGTCCACCACCCCCACCACCGCAGACCAGCCGCAGATCGGTACCGCCCGGGTCAAGCGCGGCATGGCCGAGCAGCTCAAGGGCGGTGTGATCATGGACGTGGTCAACGCCGAGCAGGCGAAGATCGCCGAGGACGCCGGCGCGGTGGCCGTCATGGCCCTGGAGCGGGTTCCGGCCGACATCCGCAAGGACGGCGGCGTGGCTCGCATGTCCGACCCGAACATGATCGAGGAGATCATCGAGGCGGTCTCCATCCCGGTGATGGCCAAGTCGCGCATCGGTCACTTCGTCGAGGCCCAGGTCCTGCAGTCGCTCGGTGTCGACTACATCGACGAGTCCGAGGTGCTGACCCCGGCCGACGAGGTCAACCACTCGGACAAGTGGGCCTTCACCACCCCCTTCGTCTGCGGTGCCACCAACCTGGGCGAGGCCCTGCGCCGCATCGCCGAGGGCGCGGCCATGATCCGCTCGAAGGGCGAGGCCGGCACCGGCAACGTCGTCGAGGCCGTCCGCCACCTGCGCCAGATCAAGAACGAGATCGGCCACCTGCGCGCGCTGGACCACAACGAGCTGTACGCCGCCGCCAAGGAGCTGCGCGCCCCGTACGAGCTGGTCAAGGAGGTCGCCGAGCTCGGCAAGCTGCCGGTCGTGCTGTTCTCCGCCGGTGGCGTGGCCACCCCGGCCGACGCCGCGCTGATGCGCCAGCTGGGCGCCGAGGGCGTCTTCGTCGGCTCCGGCATCTTCAAGTCGGGCGACCCGGCCAAGCGTGCCGCCGCCATCGTGAAGGCCACCACCTTCTTCGACGACCCGAAGATCATCGCGGACGCCTCCCGCAACCTGGGCGAGGCCATGGTCGGCATCAACTGCGACACCCTGCCGGAGACCGAGCGCTACGCCAACCGCGGCTGGTAATCGCTCCCCCTCCTCGCCGGCCCGCCGCAGCGCTTCGGTGTGCGGCGGGCCGCGCCGCGTACGCCCGTAGTAACGATCGATTGAGGTTGAAGACCGTGAGCACTCCCGTCATCGGCGTCCTCGCCCTGCAGGGCGACGTCCGTGAGCACCTGGTGGCGCTGGCCGAGGCCGACGCGCTCGCCCGTCCGGTGCGCCGCGCCGAGGAGCTGGCGGAGGTCGACGCGCTGGTGATCCCCGGCGGGGAGTCCACCACCATGTCCAAGCTGGCGCTGCTGTTCGGCGTGATGGACCCGGTCCGCGAGCGGGTCGCCGCCGGGATGCCGGTGTACGGCACCTGCGCGGGCATGATCATGCTGGCCGACAAGATCCTCGACGGCCGGGAGGACCAGGAGACCGTCGGCGGCATCGACATGACCGTGCGCCGCAACGCCTTCGGGCGCCAGAACGAGTCCTTCGAGTCCGGGATCGCCTTCAAGGGCCTGGACGACGCGCCGGTGCACGGCGTCTTCATCCGCGCCCCCTGGGTCGAGTCGGTCGGCGCGGGTGTCGAGGTGCTGGCCGAACTGCCCGGCGCCGACGGGCCGGAGAGCCGGATCGTGGCCGTGCGTCAGGGCAACCTGCTGGCCACCTCGTTCCACCCGGAGCTCACCGGCGACCACCGGGTGCACGCCTACTTCGTGAAGATGGTCGAGGAGCACCTCGCCGCCGAGTAGGGCCCTCGTGGCCGTGTGTGCCCCACCGGTGACGACACCGGTAAGATCTCATCTGTTTCATTTCCCTTTGGCGACGTAAAGGAGCTGGCGATGTCCGGCCACTCTAAGTGGGCTACCACCAAGCACAAGAAGGCCGTGATCGACGCCAAGCGCGGCAAGCTCTTCGCCAAGATGATCAAGAACATCGAGGTGGCGGCGCGCACCGGCGGTCCCGACCCGGCGGGCAACCCGACCCTCTACGACGCCATCCAGAAGGCGAAGAAGAGCTCGGTCCCGATCGACAACATCAACCGCGCCGTCAAGCGCGGTGGCGGTCTGGAGGCCGGCGGCGCCGACTACCAGACCATCATGTACGAGGGCTACGGCCCGAACGGCGTCGCCGTCCTGATCGAGTGCCTCACCGACAACCGCAACCGCGCGGCCTCCGACGTGCGCGTCGCGATGACCCGCAACGGCGGCTCGATGGCCGACCCGGGCTCGGTGTCCTACCTGTTCACCCGCAAGGGCGTCGTGATCGTCCCCAAGGCGGACGGCGTGGACGAGGACAAGCTGTTCGAGATCGTCCTCGACCAGGACCCCGAGGAGATCAACGACCTCGGCGACTCCTTCGAGATCGTCTCCGAGGCCTCCAAGATGGTCGACGTGCGCACCGCGCTGGTCGACGCCGGCGTCGACTACGACTCGGCCGAGGCCAACTTCCTCCCGAGCATGCAGGTCGAGCTGGACGTCGACGGCGCCCGCAAGATCCTCAAGCTGATCGACGCGCTGGAGGACAGCGACGACGTGCAGAACGTCTTCGCGAACTTCGACATCCCCGACGAGGTCGGTGCGCAGCTCGACGCCGAGTAGCCACGGCATCGGTCGATCGACGGCGAGTGACCGTTCTCACTGCCCGGCCCGGTGGTCCCAGGACCGCCGGGCCGGTGTCGTCCGCGGGGTTGTCGTACCCGGGCGATAGCCTTCGCAGGTCGTTCGCCTTGGGGCGAGAGTCGCAGAGAGGCGGGGCGTGACGTGCGGGTGCTGGGCGTGGACCCGGGGCTGACCAGGTGCGGGGTCGGGGTGGTCGAGGGGGCGCCCGGGCGGCCGCTGCGGATGGCCGGGGTGGGCGTGGTGCGCACGCCGGCCGAGGCCGAGATCGGGCAGCGGTTGCTGCTGGTCGAACAGGGCCTGGAGAGCTGGCTGGACGAGCACCGGCCCGACCTGGTGGCGGTCGAGCGGGTCTTCGCCCAGCACAACGTGCGGACGGTGATGGGCACGGCCCAGGCGAGCGCGGTCGCGATGCTCTGCGCCACCCGGCGCGGCATCCCCGTCACCCTGCACACCCCCAGCGAGGTCAAGGCTGCCGTCACCGGCTCCGGGCGGGCGGACAAGGCCCAGGTCACGGCCATGGTGCAGCGCCTGCTGCGGCTGGGCGCCCCGCCCAAGCCCGCCGACGCCGCCGACGCGCTGGCGCTGGCGATCTGCCACATCTGGCGCGGCGGGGCCACCAACCGGCTGCAGGCCGCCGTCCAGGCCGCCCGCACCTCCCCCCTGGAAACCAGTTCCCCGAAAGGCACCGCTCCTGTGAAAGGCACTGTCCGGTGATCGCCTTCGTGCAAGGGCCCGTGGCGGCCATCGCCTCCGGAGTCGCGGTGGTCGAGGTGGGCGGGGTCGGCATGGCCGTCCAGTGCACCCCGAACACCCTGGCCGGCCTGCGTCTGGGGGAGCCGGCCCGGCTGGCGACCTCGCTGGTGGTCCGGGAGGACTCGCTGACCCTGTTCGGCTTCGCCGACGACGACGAGCGGGTGGTGTTCGAGATCCTCCAGGCCGCGCCGGGCGTCGGCCCCAAGCTGGCCCAGGCGATCCTCGGCGTGCACGGCCCCGACGCGCTGCGCGCCGCGGTGGCGAACGGGGACGAGAAGGCGCTGGTCGCGGTGCCGGGCATCGGCAAGGCGAAGGCGGCCAAGCTGCTGCTGGAGTACAAGGACAAGCTGGGCGCGCCGCACGGCGCGGTGCCCGCGCAGAAACCGGTCGCGAGCGGCCCGGCGCCGTGGAGCGAGCAGCTGCACTCCGCGCTGACCGGCCTCGGCTACGCCCCGCGCGAGGCGGACGAGGCGGTCGCGGCCGTCACCCCGGAGGCGGAGGCGCAGCAGACGCCGGACGTCGGCGGGCTGCTCAGGCTCGCCCTGCGCGGCCTGAACCGCGCCCGCTGAACCCATCTGACGATCTGTCCGTTTGTCGACACCGTCGACACCGTGGATGCGGTCGACTCCGTCGATACGGTCGACACCGCTGCCACCGCCGACACCCCCTGGAGCCCGCGAGGATGTACGAGGAACCCGCTGACCGGCTGGTCACGGCCGCCGCCGACGGCGAGGACCAGGCGGTGGAGGCCGCGCTGCGCCCCAAGCTGCTGGACGAGTTCATCGGCCAGGAGCGGGTGCGAGAGCAGCTGTCCCTGGTCCTCCAGGCGGCGCGCAAGCGCGGCAGCGCGCCCGACCACGTGCTGCTGAGCGGCCCGCCCGGGCTGGGCAAGACCACCCTGTCCATGATCATCGCCGCCGAGCTGGGCGCCCCGATCCGGATCACCTCCGGCCCGGCCATCCAGCACGCGGGGGACCTCGCGGCGATCCTCTCCTCGCTCACCGAGGGCGAGGTGCTCTTCCTCGACGAGATCCACCGGATGTCCCGGCCGGCCGAGGAGATGCTCTACATGGCGATGGAGGACTACCGGGTCGACGTGATCGTCGGCAAGGGCCCGGGCGCCACCGCCATCCCGCTGGAGCTGCCGCCCTTCACCCTGGTCGGTGCCACCACCCGGGCCGGCCTGCTGCCGCCGCCGCTGCGCGACCGCTTCGGCTTCACCGGGCACATGGAGTTCTACGCCCCGGCCGAGCTGCAGCGGGTGGTGCACCGCTCGGCCACGCTGCTGGACGTGGAGATAGACCCGGCGGGCGCGGCCGAGATCGCAGGGCGCTCGCGCGGCACCCCGCGCATCGCCAACCGGCTGCTGCGCCGGGTCCGCGACTACGCGCAGGTCCGGCACGACGGCGTGGTCACCGCCGAGATCGCCGGCCAGGCGCTGGACGTCTACGAGGTGGACGCCCGCGGACTGGACCGGCTGGACCGCGCGGTGCTGGACGCCCTGCTGCGGCTGTTCGGCGGCGGGCCGGTCGGTCTGTCGACACTCGCGGTCGCCGTGGGGGAGGAGGCCGAGACGGTCGAGGAGGTGGCGGAGCCCTTCCTGGTCCGCGAGGGCCTGCTCGCCCGTACCCCGCGCGGGCGGATCGCCACCGCCGCCGCCTGGCAGCACCTGGGGATGACCCCGCCGGTACAGACCACTCGCGGCAGCGTGCCGCCCCAGCCGGAGCTGTTCCCGGCGGACGGAAGCTGACCGGCCTGGGCCGAACGGGTGAGAGATGGCCTCCGGTTCCCCGCCCGGCCCGGTGCCGCGCCCCTTGGAGGCGCCGGGGCGGAAGTCCGGGGAAACCGTGCAGGCGGAGGGTCGCCACTTTCGGCGGCAGGATGCGATGCTTGGCGTTGTCCGATCAGTTCGGGGTCGCCTAGACTCCGCCGGACCGCCCCTCTCACCTGACGGGCCGACCCATACCACACAGGCCGCCGGCCGGCGGCCCGTAAAGGACCCTGGCTGCAGTGAACCTCATCATCCTTCTCCTCCCGATCATCGCGATCGTGCTCATGTTCCGGTCGCAGAAGAAGCGCCAGTCGCAGATGCAGCAGATGCAGACGGCGCTGGAGCCCGGGGCGGGGGTGCGCACCATCGGCGGCCTGTACGCCCAGGTGAAGGCGGTCAACGACGAGACCGTCGAGCTGGAGATCGCTCCCGGCGTGGTCACCCACTTCACGAAGAGTGCCGTCGCGGCCGTCCTGGAACCCCAGGAGTACGACGCGATCATCAACGGTCGCCCCGAGGACGACGAGCTGTCCGAGCCGGAGGCCGAGGACGTCGCCGAGGCCGCGCCGGCCGAGGACAAGCCGCTGTCGCTGACCAAGGACAGCGCCGAGAAGGGCGACGCCGAGGGCGGGGCTCCCGCGAGCAAGTAGTACGGGCGGGCAACCCGCCCGTCCGCGCGGCGCAGTGCCGCGAGCCCACAGGACCTCAGGGCCGCAGAACCGCCATGCCCCCGTCCCGCCACGAGCCGGACGGGGGTCCGGTCGGGGAGGTGGCATGGACAGGGAGAAACGAGCAAGGTGGCAACACCCAAGTCGCGCCCGCGCGACGGCTACCCAGGGCGGGCGCTGGCCCTCATCCTGGTCGTCACCGTCGGACTGGTCGCCCTCATGTTCGGGACGGGCAACACCAAGCCCCGGCTCGGTATCGACCTCGCCGGCGGCACCAGCATCACGCTGACCGCGAAGTCGACCGATCCCAAGGCGGTCAACAAGTCCAACATGGACATCGCCACCGGGATCATCGAGCGCCGGGTCAACGGAATGGGTGTCTCCGAGGCGGAGGTCCAGACCCAGGGCTCGGACACGATCATCGTGAACATCCCCAAGGGCGGCGACCGGCAGAACGCGGCGGACCAGGTCGGTACCACCGCGAAGCTGTTCTTCCGTCCGGTCCTGGCCGTGGCGCCCAGCGGCATCACCGCGCCCGCGCCCACCGGCACCCCGTCCGCCGGCGCCTCCGGCAGCCCGAGCGCCGCCCCCTCGGGCAGCGCCGCCCCGTCGGCCTCGGCCTCGGCCGGCGCGAGCTCCTCCGCCAGCCACGCGCCGAGCGCCTCCGCGAGCGCCACCAAGCAGGGCCGCTCCGTCGGTGAGGCGCTGGCCGCCGAGGCCGCCAGCCCGTCGGCCGCCGCCACGGGCGCGAGCACCGCCCCGTCCGCCTCCGGTTCGGCCGCCCCGTCCGCCTCCGGCACCCCGAGCGCCCAGGCCACCCAGCCGAGCGCCGCCGACCTGAGCGCCGCGATGACCCAGGGCACCGTCCCGCCGGAGCTGCAGGCCGCCTTCGCGAACCTCGACTGCTCCAAGCCCGAGGTCCGCGCGGCGCAGACCGGCGCCGACGACAAGGCCATGGTCGCCTGCTCACAGAAGCCCGAGAACGGCTACTACGAGAAGCTGGCCCTCGGCCCCGCGGCCGTGAAGGGCTCGGACGTCTCGAAGGCCCAGCCGAGCCTGGACACCCAGACCGGTGCCGGCTGGCAGGTGCAGCTGCAGTTCAACGGCACCGGCACCGACGCCTTCGCCAAGGTCACCGGCCAGCTGGCCACCCAGACCCCGCCGACCAACCAGTTCGCCATCGTGCTGGACAACCAGGTCGTCTCGCACCCTCAGGTCAACGGCCCGATCCCGGGCGGCAGCGCCGTCATCACCGGCCGCTTCAGCCAGGCGGAGGCGCAGGACCTGTCCAACGTGCTGAGCTACGGCGCCCTGCCGCTGGAGTTCGCCAAGAGCGACATCACCACCGTCTCCCCGGCGCTGGGCAGTGACCAGCTCAAGGCCGGTCTGGTCGCGGGCGCGATCGGTATGCTGCTGGTCGTCGCCTACTCGCTGGTCTACTACCGCGGCCTCGGCCTGGTCTCGATCGCCGGTCTGATCGTCTCGGCGATCCTGACCTACTCGATCATGAGCCTGCTCGGCGGCGGGATCGGCTTCGCGCTGAACCTGCCGGCGGTCTGCGGCGCGATCGTCGCGATCGGCATCACCGCCGACTCCTTCATCGTGTACTTCGAGCGCATCCGCGACGAGGTCCGCGAGGGCGCCCCGCTGCGCCCGGCGGTCCAGCGAGCCTGGCCGCGGGCCCGGCGCACCATCCTGGTCTCGGACTTCGTGTCCTTCCTCTGTGCCGCGGTGCTCTACGTGGTGTCGGTCGGCAAGGTCCAGGGCTTCGCGTTCACCCTGGGTCTGACCACCGCGCTCGACGTCGTGGTGATCTTCCTCTTCACCAAGCCGCTCATCACGCTGCTGGCCCGGCGCAAGTTCTTCTCCGACGGCCACCCGTGGTCCGGCCTGGACCCCAAGCGGCTGGGCGCCCGCCCGCCGCTGCGCAGCAGCCGTCGCCGTAGCCCCTCCTCTGCCGCCGTGAAGGAGGCCTGACACCGTGTCACGCTTCTCCAATCTGGGCCACCGGCTCTACCAGGGCGAGGTCAGCTTCGACTTCGTCGGGCGCCGTAAGCTCTGGTACTCCATCTCCGGTGTGATCGTGCTGGTCGCGGCGATCGGCCTGGCCATGGGCCTGCACCTGGGCATCGAGTTCAAGGGCGGCTCGGTCTACACCGTGACCAAGCCGGGCCTGACGGTCTCGCAGGCGCAGGAGAAGGCCGACCAGGTCACCTCCTCGCACCCGCTGGTGCAGTCGACCGACAACAACAAGATCCGCATCCAGGTCAGCACCGACGAGCCGAAGAGCTCCGACGAGGTCCGCTCCCAGCTCGCCGAGAAGATCGGCGTGCCGCTGGACACCGTCGAGGCCCAGGTCATCGGCCCCAGCTGGGGCAAGCAGATCTCCGACAAGGCGATCACCGGCCTGATCATCTTCATGGTCCTGGTGACGGTCTACCTGGCGATCGCCTTCGAGTGGCGGATGGCGGTGGCCGCCCTGGTCGCCCTGATCCACGACCTCCTGATCACCATCGGCGTCTACGCCCTGGTGGGCTTCGAGGTCACCCCCGGTACGGTGATCGGCTTCCTGACCATCCTCGGGTACTCGCTCTACGACACGGTCGTCGTCTTCGACACCGTGAAGGAGAACACCAAGGGGATCACCAAGCAGAACAAGCGCACCTACAGCGAGGCGGCCAACGCGGGCCTCAACCAGACCCTGGTGCGCTCGCTCAACACCACCGTGGTGGCGCTGCTGCCGGTCGCCGCGCTGCTGTTCATCGGCGGCGGCATCCTGGGCGCCGGCACCCTGAACGACATCTCGCTCGCGCTGTTCATCGGCCTCGCGGCCGGTGCCTACTCCTCGATCTGCGTCGCCACCCCGCTGCTGGCGCAGCTCAAGGAGGAGCAGCCGGAGATGAAGGCGCTGCGCAAGCGCGTCCTGCAGCACCGGGCCGCGGCCGCCAAGGCGGAGGCCGCGGGCGAGGTGCTCGCGGACGAGGTCGCGGACGAGGACCAGCCTGCGGGTATGGTCGGTCAGCGCGGCCGGTCGGCCGGCACCACGCGTGCCAAGGGCCGTCCGTCCACCAAGCGCTGAACCCGAACCGAAGGAATCCACCATCGTGACCACCGTCGACACCCCACTGGCCGAGCTGCTGAACAGCCGGATCCGGGACGTCCCGGACTACCCGAAGCCGGGTGTGCTGTTCAAGGACATCGCGCCGCTGCTCGCCGACGCCGAGGCCTTCGGCGCCCTCACCCGGGCGCTGGCGGACCGGGCGAAGGCGCTCGGGGCGACCAAGGTGGTGGGCCTGGAGGCGCGCGGCTTCGTGCTGGCGGCCCCCGCGGCCTTCGCGGCCGGGCTCGGCTTCGTGCCGATCCGCAAGCAGGGCAAGCTGCCCGGCGAGGTGTTCCGGCGCTCGTACGAGCTGGAGTACGGCTCGGCGACGCTGGAGGTGCAGTGCGACGCCTTCGCGCCCGGTGAGCGGGTGCTGGTGGTGGACGACGTGCTGGCCACCGGCGGCACCATCGGTGCCTCGCTGGACCTGGTCAAGGAGGCCGGAGCCGAGCTGGCGGGCGTCGTGGTGCTGATGGAGCTGGGCTTCCTGGACGGCCGCGAGCGGCTGGCCGGGCACCTGGACGGCGCCCCGCTGGAGACGCTGGTCACCGTCTGAGGGACGGGCTCCGCAACGGGCTCCGCAACGGGCTCGAAGGACGGCGGTCGGATCATCCGACCGCCGTCCTTCCGTTTCCGGGCCCGGCCGGATGAACACCGGGCCGCCGGCTCGGTACCATGAAGATTCATCCCCTCCCGGTTGTGCCCGGACGTCACGGGCCCGGCAGGGGTCGGCCCCGGTGCCCCGAGGAGTGTCCTTGCCCGACGAGGTTGTGCCCACGGCCGCAGCGGCCGCCCCCGAAGACCGTCCCACGCCCTCGGGGGCCACCCCGGCACGTCCGACGCCGACCTCCTCGCGTCCCTCCGCCCCGCTCGGCCGCGGCTCCGGCTCCGGCGGCGGCATGCGCGCCCGGCTGGCCCGCCTGGGAGGCCAGCGCGCCAGCGTGCTGAACCCCGTCCTGGAGCCGCTGTTCCGCTCGATCCGGGCGAACGACCCCAAGGCCGATCCGGCGCTGCTGCGCGACATCGAGCGCGCCTACGCCGTCGCCGAGAAGTGGCACCGCGGGCAGAAGCGCAAGAGCGGCGACCCGTACATCACCCACCCGCTGGCCGTCGCCACCATCCTGGCCGAACTCGGCATGGACGCCCCGACGCTGATGGCCGGGCTGCTGCACGACACCGTCGAGGACACCGACTACGGCCTGGAGACCCTGCGCAAGGACTTCGGCGACTCGGTGGCCCTGCTTGTCGACGGCGTCACCAAGCTGGACCGGGTCAAGTTCGGCGAGGCCGCGCAGGCCGAGACCGTCCGCAAGATGGTCGTGGCGATGGCCAAGGACCCGCGGGTCCTGGTGATCAAGCTGGCCGACCGCCTGCACAACATGCGCACCATGCGCTACCTCAAGCGGGAGAAGCAGGAGAAGAAAGCCCGCGAGACGCTGGAGATCTACGCCCCGCTGGCGCACCGGCTGGGCATGAACACCATCAAGTGGGAGCTGGAGGACCTCGCCTTCGCGATCCTCTACCCCAAGATGTACGACGAGATCGTCCGGCTGGTCGCCGAGCGTGCCCCCAAGCGGGACGAGTACCTGGCGACCGTCATCGACCAGGTCCAGGCGGACCTGCGCGGCGCACGGATCACCGCCTCCGTCACCGGCCGGCCGAAGCACTACTACTCGGTCTACCAGAAGATGATCGTCCGGGGCCGGGACTTCGCCGAGATCTACGACCTGGTGGGCATCCGGGTCCTGGTCGACACCGTCCGCGACTGCTACGCGGCGCTGGGCACCATCCACGCGCGGTGGAACCCGGTGCCTGGGCGGTTCAAGGACTACATCGCGATGCCCAAGTTCAACATGTACCAGTCGCTGCACACCACGGTGATCGGTCCCGGCGGCAAGCCCGTCGAACTCCAGATCCGCACCTTCGACATGCACCGGCGGGCCGAGTACGGCATCGCCGCGCACTGGAAGTACAAGCAGCGCGCGGTCGCCGGGGCGTCCAAGGTCCGCACCGACACCCCGACCCAGGTGCGCAAGGACGACAAGGCCGGCGCCGTCAACGAGATGGCCTGGCTGCGGCAGCTGCTGGACTGGCAGAAGGAGACCGCCGACCCGGGCGAGTTCCTGGAGTCCCTGCGCTTCGACCTGGCCAGCAACGAGGTCTTCGTCTTCACCCCCAAGGGCGACGTGATAGCGCTGCCGGCCGGTGCCACTCCGGTCGACTTCGCGTTCGCGGTGCACACGGAGGTCGGCTACCGGACGATAGGCGCCCGGGTCAACGGGCGGCTGGTGCCGCTGGAGTCGACCCTGGAGAACGGCGACACCGTCGAGGTGTTCACCTCCAAGGCGGAGAACGCCGGCCCCTCCCGGGACTGGCTGGGCTTCGTCAAGTCCCCGCGCGCCCGCAACAAGATCCGCGCCTGGTTCTCCAAGGAGCGCCGCGAGGAGGCGATCGAGCACGGCAAGGAGGCGATCGTCCGGGCGATGCGCAAGCAGGGGCTGCCGATCCAGCGGATCCTGACCGGCGACTCGCTGGTCACCCTGGCCCACGAGATGCGCTACCCCGACATCTCCTCGCTCTACGCCGCCATCGGCGAGGGCCACGTGGCCGCGCAGAACATCGTCCAGAAGCTGGTCCAGGCGCTCGGCGGCGAGGAGGGCGCCACCGAGGACCTCGCCGAGACGGCCACCCCGACCCACGACAACCGCCGGGCGGTGCGCCGCCGGGCCAAGGGCGACCCGGGCGTGATCGTCAAGGGCGTCGAGGACGTCTGGGTCAAGCTGTCCCGCTGCTGCACCCCGGTGCCGGGCGACCCGATCGTCGGCTTCGTCACCCGCGGCAACGGCGTCTCGGTGCACCGCGCCGACTGCGTCAACGTCGAGGCGCTGAGCCAGCAGCCCGAGCGCATGATCGACGTCGAGTGGGCGGCCACCCAGTCCTCGGTGTTCCTGGTGGCCATCCAGGTCGAGGCGCTGGACCGCTCCCGGTTGCTCTCGGACGTCACCCGGGTCCTCTCCGACCAGCACGTCAACATCCTGTCGGCGGCGGTCCAGACGTCCCGGGACCGGGTGGCGATGAGCCGCTTCACCTTCGAGATGGGCGACCCGAAGCACCTCGGCCACGTGCTCAAGGCGGTGCGCGGCGTCGAGGGCGTCTACGACGTCTACCGGGTCACCTCGGCCCGCAAGTGACCGCGGCATGAGGAAGGCCCCCGGGGCGACCCGATCGCCCCGGGGGCCTTCGCCGTTCCACGGCTCGGGATCAGCCGCTGAACTCCTCCTGGCTCCTGTGCGCCTGCTCCAGCAGGGTCCGCACACCGGCCAGCTCGGACTCCAGCTTGGCGGCCTTGCCGGCGTTGCCGGCCGCGCGGGCCTTGTCCAGGTCGGCCTGGATCTTGTCGGCCTTCGCCTGGAACAGGCCCACCATGCCGGCCGCGCGGGCCTTGGCCTCCGGGTTGGAGCGCTTCCACTCGGCGTCCTCGGCCTCGCGGATGGCCCGCTCGACCGCGTTCAGCCGGCCGTCCAGCTTCGGACGGGCGTCGCGCGGCACGTGGCCGATGGCCTCCCAGCGCTCGTTGATCTCGCGCAGCGCGGCCTTGGCGGCCTTGAGGTCGGTGATCGGCAGGATCGCCTCGGCTTCGGTGGCCAGCGCCTCCTTGAGCTTCTGGTTCTCCACCTGCTCGGCGTCCCGCTCGCTGAACACCGCGGAACGGGCCTGGAAGAAGACGTCCTGCGCGCCGCGGAACCGCGCCCACAGCTCGTCCTCGACGTCCCGCTGAGCCCGGCCGGCGGCCTTCCAGCGCGCCATCAGGTCGCGGTAGGCGGCCGCGGTGCTGCCCCAGTCGGTGGACGAGGACAGCGCCTCGGCCTCGGAGACCAGCGCCTCCTTGGTCTGCCGGGCCTGCTCGCGCTCGGCGTCCAGCGTCGCGAAGTGCGCCTTGCGGTGCTTGGAGAAGACCGAGCGGGCGTGCGAGAAGCGGTGCCACAGCTCGTCGTCGCTCTTGCGGTCCAGCCGAGGCAGGCCCTTCCAGGTGTCCACCAGGGCGCGCAGCCGGTCCCCGGCCTCCCGCCACTGGGTGGACTCGGCGAGCTGCTCCGCCTCGGAGACCAGGGCCTCCTTGGCGGCGCGGGTCTCGTCCTGGGCCTTGGCGCGGGCGGCCTTGCGCTCCTCCCGCCGGCTCTCGATCTCACCGGCGAGCGCGTCCAGCCGCTTGGCCAGCGCGTCCAGGTCGCCCACCGCGTGCCCCTCGGTCACCTGCGCGCGGAGGTGCTCCAGCGCGGTCTGGGCGTCCTTGGCGGCCAGGTCGGTGGTGCGCACCCGCTTCTCCAGCAGGCCGATCTCCACCTCGATGCCCTGGTACTTGCGCTCGAAGTAGGCGAGGGCCTCCTCGGGCGAGCCGGCCTGCCAGGAACCGACCACGCGTTCGCCGTCGGCCGTCCTGACGTACACCGTGCCCTGCTCGTCCACACGGCCCCACGGGTCGCTGCTCATAGCGCGTCCTCCACATGACGTCGCGCCCGCGCCGGGGCGGCGCGCGACCGTCGTCCACAGTTGATGTGCGGCGGACCGATGAGTCCGCCGTCCCCGTCCGCCGCGTCCTGCTGCCGAGGGTGACGGCCAGGCGGGTGCGGGCACCCTATACAACGCCAACATAGGCGACCAGGCCCGGTGCTGTCCGCATCCGGGCCGGGCGATTTCGGTCCGGGGCCGGGCGGGGGCGCCTCGCGCGCCCGCCGCCGACGGCCCCGGATTCGGTCAACCCTTGGCCACCGTAACCGAGTTGAAGGTGACGTCGGCCATCGGGTGGCCGTCCGTGCCGCCCTCCAGGGTGCCCGCGGCGGCGATCTTCTGGACCACGTCCAGGCCGCTGGTGATCTTGCCGAAGGGGGTGTAGTTCGGCGGGAGCTGGGTGTCCTTGTAGACCAGGAAGAACTGGCTCCCGTTGGTCCCCGGGCCGGAGTTGGCCATCGCCACGGTGCCCGCCGGGTAGGTAGCGCCGGTCAGGTTCTCGTCCGCGAACTTGTAGCCGGGGCCGCCCGTGCCGCCCGGCACGGTCGCGCTGGCGGTCGGGTCGCCGCACTGGAGCACGAAGATGCCGTCGGTGGTCAGGCGGTGGCACTTGGTGTGGTCGAAGAACTGCTCGCCCGCCAGGAAGTTGAACGAGTTCACGGTGTGCGGGGCCTTGGCCGCGTCCAGCGCGACGGTGACCTTCCCGCAGTTGGTGTCCAGCGCCATGGTGTACGAGGCGTTCTGGTCGACCGACATGGCCGGCTCGGCCTTGAACTGCTTGCCGTTGGGCGAGCCCGGCGCCGGGGCGGCGCAGCCCTCGACCGGCTTGCGGGTCGGCGCGGCCGTCGGGGCCGCGGTGCCGGTCGGCGCGGCCTGGGGGGTGGCGGCGGCCGAGGTGGTCCTGTCCTTGTCGTCCGAGCTGAACGCGCCGGTCGCGAACAGGGTGCCGCCGCCGGCCAGCACCACGACCGCGAGCGAGGCGCCCAGGATCGTGTTGCGGCGCCTGCGGGCGGCCGCCGCCTCGGCGCGGCGCTGCATCTGGCGCTCGTACTTCTCGCGGGCGAGCTGCCGCCGCCGCTGTTCGCTGCTGACCACCGGCCGTGTCTCCTGAGCATGTGCGGGAAAAGTGGATGGTTCCGGAGCGGATCATCGCATCCATCGGCGGCCAAGTGTAGGGACCGGGCCCTAAGAACACGGTGAACGCGTCGGCCGGCCGAGCCGGACACCGCGTATCTGGTTCGCAACCGGACCCGGACCGCCGGTAGGCTTCCCTTACGTCATCACTACTGGTAGCCACCGCAGCCCCCCGCCGCACACAACCGAAGGACGCGCGTGTTCATCGCCGGATTCCCCGCTGGAGCCTGGGGCACCAACTGCTACCTGGTCGCGCCGGCGGCGGGCGAGGAGTGCGTCATCGTCGATCCCGGCCACCAGGCCGCCCGCGGTGTCGAGGAGCTCGTCCGGGAGCACCGGCTCAAGCCCGTCGCCGTGCTGCTCACCCACGGCCACATCGACCACGTCGCCTCGGTGGTCCCGGTCTGCGGCGCACGCGGCGTGCCGGCCTGGATCCACCCCGAGGACCGGTACATGATGTCCGATCCGGAGAAGGCGATCGGCCGCTCCCTGGGAACCCAGCTGATGGGCGAACTCACCGTCGGCGAGCCCGACGACGTGCGCGAGCTCACCGACGGCAGCGTGCTGGAGCTGGCCGGCCTGAGGCTCACCGTGGACCACGCCCCGGGCCATACCGGGGGGTCGGTGACCTTCCGGACGCCCGGCGCCGAGGACCTCCCCCCGGTGCTCTTCTCGGGCGACCTGCTGTTCGCCGGCTCCATCGGGCGTACCGACCTCCCGGGCGGGGACGGCGAAGCGATCATGCGCTCGCTGGCCCGGGTGTGCCTGCCCCTCGACGACTCCACCGTGGTCCTCTCCGGCCACGGCGGTCAGACCACCATCGGCCGCGAGCGCGCCACCAACCCCTACCTCCGACAGGCAGCGGGGGCGGCCGGCGCCCCGGCTTTCCCGCGACGAGGAATGTGACGGAAGAGAAGTTGAGCACCTTCACCGCCCCCAAGGGCACCTACGACCTGCTGCCCCCCAGCTCCGCGACCTTCCTGGCGATCCGCGAGCGCATCGCCGCGCCCGCCCGCCGGGCCGGTTACGGCTACGTCGAGACCCCGGTCTTCGAGGACGTGAAGCTGTTCTCGCGCGGCGTCGGCGAGTCCACCGACATCGTCTCCAAGGAGATGTACACCCTCACCACCAAGGGCGGCGACGAACTCGCGCTGCGCCCGGAGGGCACCGCCTCGGTGCTGCGCGCCGCGCTCCAGGCCAACCTGCACAAGCAGGGCAACCTGCCGGTCAAGCTCTGGTACTCCGGCTCGTACTACCGCTACGAGCGCGCCCAGAAGGGCCGCTACCGCCAGTTCTCCCAGGTCGGCGCCGAGGCGATCGGCGCCGAGGACCCGGCGCTGGACGCCGAGCTGATCATCATGGCCGACGACGCCTTCCGCTCGCTGGGCCTGAGCGACTACTCGCTGCTGCTCAACAGCCTCGGCGACAAGCAGTGCCGCCCGGTCTACCGCGCCGCCCTGATCGAGTTCCTCTCCGGCCTGGACCTGGACGAGGACACCCGCCGCCGCGCCGAGATCAACCCGCTGCGCGTCCTGGACGACAAGCGCGAGTCGGTGCAGGAGCAGCTGGTCGACGCCCCGATGCTGCGCGACTTCCTGTGCGAGGAGTGCAAGGCGTACGACGAGAAGGTGCGCGAGCTGCTCACCGCCAACGGCGTGGCCTTCGTCGACGACCCGAAGCTGGTCCGCGGCCTGGACTACTACACCCGCACCACCTTCGAGTTCGTGCACAACGGCCTCGGCGCCCAGTCCGCGATCGGCGGCGGCGGCCGCTACGACGGCCTGTCCGAGATGATCGGCGGCCCGGCGCTGCCGTCGGTCGGCTGGGCGCTCGGCGTGGACCGCACGTACCTGGCACTGGAGGCCGAGGGGGTCGACCTCGACCTGCCGGCCGCCACCGCCGTCTACGCCGTCGCGCTCGGCGAGGAGGCCAAGAACGTCCTGTTCGCCAAGGTGGTCGAGCTGCGCCGGGCCGGCGTGGCCACCGACCTCGCCTTCGGCGTCAAGAGCATCAAGAACGCCATGAAGTCCGCCGACCGGTCCGGCGCCCGCTTCGCCCTGATCGCCGGTGACCGGGACCTCGCCGAGGGCGTCGTCCAGCTCAAGGACATGAGCACCGGAGAGCAGACCCCCGTCGCCCTCGACGAACTCGTCACCACCCTGAAGGAGAAGCAGCTGTGATCCGCACGCACGACGCGGGCACGCTCCGCCCGGAGCACGCAGGCACCACCGTCACCCTGGCCGGCTGGGTCGCCCGCCGCCGCGACCACGGCGGCGTCGCCTTCATCGACCTGCGCGACGCCTCCGGCACCGTGCAGATCGTGGTCCGCGACGCCCTCAACGCCGACGGCGAATCAGTCCACGAGCTGCGCGCCGAGTACTGCGTCAAGGTCGTCGGCGACGTCCGGGTCCGCCCCGAGGGCAACGAGAACCCGGACATCCCGACCGGTGCCGTCGAGGTCGTCGTCAGCGACATCGAGGTGCTCTCCGAGGCCGCCCCGCTGCCGTTCCCGGTCGCCGAGTACGAGCCCGGCACGGTCAACGAGGAGGTCCGTCTGCGCTACCGCTACCTGGACCTGCGCCGCGAGGGCCCGGCCAAGGGCCTGCGGCTGCGCTCCAAGGTCAACAACATCATCCGCCGGGTGATGGAGGAGAACGACTTCCTCGACATCGAGACGCCGTACCTCACCCGCTCCACCCCCGAGGGCGCCCGCGACTTCCTCGTCCCGGTCCGCCTGCAGCCCGGCCACTGGTACGCGCTGCCGCAGTCGCCCCAGCTGTTCAAGCAGCTGCTGATGGTGGCCGGCATGGAGCGCTACTACCAGATCGCCCGCTGCTTCCGCGACGAGGACTTCCGCGCCGACCGGCAGCCGGAGTTCACCCAGCTGGACATCGAGGCCTCCTTCGTCGACCAGGAGGACATCCTGGCCCTCGGCGAGAAGATCGTCGGCGCCATCTGGCGCGAGGTCCACGGCTACGAGATCCCCAACCCGCTGCCGCGGATGACCTACGCGGACGCCATGGGCCGCTACGGCTCGGACAAGCCGGACGTCCGCTTCGGCCAGGAACTCGTCGACCTCACCGAGTACTTCAAGGGCACCGAGTTCCGTGTCTTCCAGGCCCCGTACGTCGGTGCCGTGGTCATGCCGGGCGGCGCCTCGCAGCCGCGCAAGCAGCTGGACGCCTGGCAGGACTGGGCCAAGGCGCGCGGCGCCAAGGGCCTGGCCTACGTGCTGATCGACGCCGAGACCGGCGAGCTGCGCGGCCCGGTCGCCAAGAACCTCTCCGAGGAGCACCTGGCGGGCCTCGCCGCCGCGGTCGGCGCCAGGAACGGCGACGCGGTCTTCTTCGCGGCGGGCAAGGAGCGCGCCTCGCAGGAGCTGCTGGGCGCCGCCCGCCTGGAGATCGGCCGCCGCTGCGGGCTGATCGACGAGTCCAAGTGGGCCTTCCTCTGGGTCGTCGACTTCCCGATGTTCGAGCCGATCGAGGACGACAAGGGCCAGTTCCAGGGCTGGCACGCGGTGCACCACCCCTTCACCGCCCCGACCCCGGAGTCGCTGGACAGCTTCGACACCGACCCGGGCTCGGCCCTGTCCAACGCCTACGACCTGGTCCTCAACGGCTCGGAGCTGGGCGGCGGTTCGATCCGTATCCACCAGCGGGACGTCCAGAAGCGGGCGTTCGACGCGATCGGCCTCTCCGAGGAGGAGGCGGCCTCGCAGTTCGGCTTCCTGCTGGACGCCTTCAACTACGGCCCGCCGCCGCACGGCGGGGTCGCCTTCGGCCTGGACCGGATCGTCACGCTGCTCGGCGGCTACGACACCATCCGCGACGTCATCGCCTTCCCGAAGACGTCCACCGGTGGTGACCCGCTGACCGGCGCGCCGACCCCGATCACCCCGGCGCAGCGCCGGGAGGCCGGCGTGGACGCCCAGCCGAAGGTCCGTGAGGACGCCAAGTCCGAGGCGCAGCCGAAGGGCTGACGCCCCGTCATCCGCGCTAACCTGCAACGGCCCCGGACGGTCCTCCGTCCGGGGCCGGTCCACAACGTCGTGCGACACAGGGAGGGTTGACTCGTGCAGATCACCACGAGAGTCGAATGTCCGGAGGACGCCCCGGCGACCAGGCGCGTCCACATGGCCGCGTTCCCCGGGCCGGACGAGGCGGACCTGGTGGACGCGCTGCGGCGCGATCCCGCCTGGCTGCCCGGGCTGTCGCTGGTCGCGGTGGACGACGCGGGGCTGGTGGTCGGGCACGCCCTGCTGACCCGGCTGCGGGTCGGCGACGGCGGCGGCACCGGTGACGCGCTGGCGCTCGGGCCGGTCGCGGTCGCGCCCGAGTGGCAGCGCCGGGGCGTCGGCGAACTCGTCGTCCGGGCCGCGCTGTCGGCCGCCGAGGAGGCGGGGGAGAAGCTGGTGGTGGTGCTCGGCGACCCGGAGTACTACGGGCGGTTCGGCTTCCTCCCGGCCGGGCGGCACGAGGTCACCGGCCCCTTCGAGGTGCCGGACGCGTACTTCCAGGTGCTGCCGCTGGCGGGCTACGACGGCGGCCCGCGCGGGCTGTGCCGCTATCCGGAGCCCTTCGTCGCCGTGTAGTCGGGCCGTTCCTCCCGTTCCGGCCGTTCCTCCCGCTCCGACCTGCGGGGCCACCGTTCAGCGCCTACGGTGAAGGGTCATCAGCAGCAGTCGGACGGAGGACCCGAGGTGGCCGGGAAGCAGCGGACCGCGAAGCCGGCACGACTGGCGAAGAAGCCGTACGAGCGGGAGCTGCTGCGGCTGCAGCAGGAGCTGGTGAAGCTCCAGGAGTGGGTGCGGGTCGAGGGCGCCCGCCTGGTGGTGGTCTTCGAGGGGCGGGACGCGGCCGGCAAGGGCGGGGCGATCAAGCGGGTGACGGAGTACCTGAACCCGCGCATCGCCCGGGTCGCGGCGCTGCCCACCCCGACCGAGCGGCAGAAGACCCAGTGGTACTTCCAGCGGTACGTCGAGCACCTGCCGGCGGCCGGGGAGATCGTCCTGTTCGACCGCAGCTGGTACAACCGGGCCGGGGTCGAGCGGGTGATGGGCTTCTGCACCGACGAGGAGTACTGGCAGTTCCTGCACCAGTGCCCGACCTTCGAGGAGATGCTGGTCGAGGCGGGCATCCTGCTGCGCAAGTACTGGTTCTCGGTGAGCGACACCGAGCAGGAGCAGCGGTTCCGGGACCGGCTGGAGGACCCGATGAAGCGCTGGAAGCTCTCTCCGATGGACGTGGAGTCGATCACCCACTGGGAGGACTACTCGCGGGCCAAGGACGAGATGTTCGTCTACACCGACGTCCCGCAGTCGCCCTGGCACGTGGTGGAGAGCGACGACAAGCGGCGGGCCCGGATCAACATGATCGCCCACCTGCTCTCCTCCGTGCCGTACCACGAGGTCGCCCCGCCCCGGATCGAGCTGCCGCCCCGCCCGTCTCCGCGCGGCTACCAGCGGCCCCCGCGCGACCTGCAGAAGTACGTTCCGGACCACGCTGCGAGACTGGAGTAGACGGGGCCACGGCCGGGCGCTGCTCCCAGGACGGCCCCGCGTGGCGCCCGGGCGGCCACAGGAGGCGCGCTCATGTTCGTCCGTACCGTCTACGCGACCGGTCACCCGGACCGGATCGAGCAGACCCTCGACAGGTTCCGCACCGAGGCCCTCGTGCTGCTCACCGGCCGGCCCGGGTACCGCGGCTACGGGCTGTTCGCCGACCGGGCCCTCGGCAAGATCACGATGAGCTCGTGGTGGGGGTCCGCCGAGGCCGAGCGCGACAGCGACGCGGCGCTTGCGCAGCGGCGCGGCGAGCTGCTGTCCCCGCTGGGCGGCACCGTGACCGTCGACGTCTGGGAGGCCCTGGTGACGGCCCCGCCCGGCGAAGCGGGACCCGGCGGCGGGTTCCGGCTGACGCGCAGCGAGGTCGACCCGGCCAGGGCGGACGAGGCCGCCGGGGTCTTCCGGGACCGGGTGCTGCCGGTGCTGGAGCAGGGAGCCGGGTTCGTGACGGCCGCGATGCTGGCCGACCGCTCGACCGGCCGGCTGGCCGTGGGAGCGATCTACGCGGACCAGGAGGGCTTCGAGGCCTCGCGGGGCCCGACGGCCGACGCCCGGGCGCAGGCGCTGACCGCGCTGGGCGGCACCCTGCGGTCGCTGGAGGAGTTCGACGTGGTGCTCCTGGACCGCCCCGCGCATCCCGGGCAGTAGCGTCGGTGGGCTGAACTAGGCTTCCGGTGTGGACGAACCGGACCTCTTCACCGCCGCCGCCGAGGAACGCCAGAGCAGGGAACCCGGCCGGGCGCCGCTGGCCGTACGGATGCGCCCGCGCACCCTGGACGAGGTGGCCGGGCAGCGGCAGCTGTTGAAGCCCGGCTCGCCGCTGCGGCGCCTGGTGGCGAACTCGCGCGGTCCGGCGGCCACCAGCTCGGTGATCCTCTGGGGGCCGCCCGGCACCGGGAAGACCACCCTCGCGCACGTGATCAGCCAGGCCGTCGAGGGCCGCTTCGTCGAGCTGTCCGCGATCACCGCCGGGGTCAAGGAGGTGCGGGCGGTGATCGACGGCGCCCGGCGGGCGGTCGGCATGTCCGGCCGCGAGACGGTGCTCTTCCTGGACGAGATCCACCGATTCTCCAAGGCCCAGCAGGACTCGCTGCTGCCGGCCGTCGAGAACCGCTGGGTCACCCTGATC
>NZ_JBHWDU010000074.1:0-42123 GCF_042734825.1 Kitasatospora sp. NPDC059648
TCGCCGACTGCTTCCCCGCCCTCGACTACTTCGAGAACAGCGGCCTGCCCTTCGTCGTCGCCCTCAACGGCTTCGACGGCCACCAGCCGCACACCCCCGACGAGGTCCGCGAAGCCCTGCAGCTCGGCGCCGACACCCCGATCATCACCCTCGACGCCCGCCGCCGGGACAGCGCCAAGAGCGCCCTGATCACCCTGGTCGAGCACGCCCTGCTGGCCCGACTGCGGTGACCGGCATGCCTGTGGGCCGCGGGACTTCGCCGAGTCCAGCGGCCCACAGGGGGTTCCGGCGCGGCTACTCGGTCGGCTCCAGGCCGGCGCGGACCAGTCCGTAGGTGTACGCGTCCTCAAGTGCCAGCCAGGAGGCGGCGATCACGTTGTCGGCCACGCCGACCGTGGACCAGGTGGCGGTGCCGTCGGTGGACTCGATCAGCACCCGGGTCTTGGAGCCGGTGCCGTGCTGCCCCTCCAGGATGCGGACCTTGTAGTCCACCAACTCGAAGGTGGCCAGCGGCGGGTAGATGCCCTCCAGGGCCGTCCGCAGCGCCTGGTCCAGCGCGTTGACCGGCCCGTTGCCCTCGCCGACGGCGATCCGGCGCTCGCCCTTGGCCCACAGCTTGACGGTCGCCTCGTTGCCGGAAACCCCGTGCGGGCCCTGCTCGCTGATGGTCCGCCAGGACTCCAGCCGGTAGAAGCGCTCCCGGCTGCCGCGCACCTCGTCGCGCAGCAGCAGCTCGAAGGAGGCGTCGGCAGACTCGTAGGTGTAGCCGAGGTTCTCCTGCTCCTTCACCTTGGCCACCACCCGGCCGGCCAGGTCCCGGTCGGTGGACAGGTCGTAGCCGAGCTCCTTGCCCTTGAGCTCCACCGAGGCCCGGCCCGCCATGTCGGAGACCAGCATCCGCATGGTGTTGCCGACCAGCTCGGGGTCGGTGTGCTGGTACAGGTCCGGGTCGACCTTGATCGCGGAGGCGTGCAGGCCCGCCTTGTGGGCGAAGGCCGAGAAGCCGACGTACGGCTGGTGGGTGGACGGCGCCAGGTTGACCAGCTCGGCGATCGCGTGCGAGATCCGGGTCATCTCGGCCAGCCGGCCCGCGGGCAGCACCCGGCGGTCGTACTTCAGCTCCAGCGCGCCGACCACCGGGAACAGGTTGGCGTTGCCGACCCGCTCGCCGTAGCCGTTCGCGGTGCACTGCACGTGGGTGGCGCCGGCGTCCACCGCGGCCAGGGTGTTGGCCACCGCGCAGCCGGTGTCGTCCTGGGCGTGGATGCCGATCCGGGCGCCGGTCGCCGCGATCACGTCCGCGACGGTGTCCCGGACGCCGGCCGGCAGCATCCCGCCGTTGGTGTCGCACAGCACCACCACGTCCGCCCCGGCCCGGTGCGCGGTGCGGACCACCGCGAGGGCGTACTCGCGGTTCGCCCGGTACCCGTCGAAGAAGTGCTCGCAGTCCAGGAACACCCGGCGGCCCTGGGCGCGCAGGAACTCGACGCTGTCCCGGACCATCTCCAGGTTCTCGTCCAGGGTGGTGCGCAGCGCCAGCTCGACGTGCCGGTCGTGCGCCTTGGCGACCAGGGTGACCACGGGCGCACCGGAGGTGACCAGCGCGGCCAGCTGCGGGTCCTCGGCCGCCTTGCCGCCGGCCCGGCGGGTGGCGCCGAAGGCGACCAGTTGGGCACTGCGCAGCTCCAGCTCGGCGGCGGCGCGGGCGAAGAACTCGGTGTCCCGGGGGTTGGCGCCGGGCCAGCCGCCCTCGATGAAGCCGACCCCGAAATCGTCCAGGTGCCGGGCGATGGCCAGCTTGTCCGCCACCGTCAGGTTGATGCCCTCCCGCTGCGCGCCGTCACGCAGGGTGGTGTCGAACACGTGGAAGCTGTCGTCGGTACGGCTGGCCTCGGTCATGACCCCTGGTTCTCCGTTCGGGGAGGTTGGTACTGCTCTGCCGGATTCTCGTCCCGGCTCCACTGTCCAGGATCCCGCGCGCGGCCCCGGTGTCCCCCGGCCCCTCGTGGGGGCCGTCGGCCGGTCCGGGAAACAAAAAGACCCCTCGCGGGTGCGAGAGGTCTGCGCGCGGGTCTGGACGCTCGTGGTCGCTCCGCATCGGGTCCTGCGGAAGCGGTCACTGCGGACCGGCGCGCCTGCTGCTAATAATCAGCGAAAGCGAGGACACGCTCGCAGTCTGGCACAGCCTCCGGGATCCGGCCCGCCCGTCTCGCGATGCGAAACGGGGCAGGCCGGAGGGGGTTCCGGTGTCCGGATGATCAGACGATCTTGTGCAGCCAGTTGTGGGTGTCCGGCTGCTGGCCGCCCTGGATGGCCAGCAGGGCGCGGCGCAGCTCCATGGTGATCGGGCCGGGCTCGCCGTTGCCGACGGTCCAGTCGGCGGCCGCGGACTTCACCGAGCCGACCGGGGTGATGACGGCGGCGGTACCGCAGGCGAAGACCTCCGTGAGGGTGCCGTCGGCGTTCGCCTGCTGCCACTCGTCGGTGGAGATCTTCCGCTCCTCGACCGCGTAGCCCAGGTCGGTGGCGAGCTGGAGCAGCGAGTCGCGGGTGATGCCGGGCAGCAGCGCGCCGGACAGCTCCGGGGTGACGATCCTGGCGTCCTTGCCCTCGCCGAAGACGAAGTACAGGTTCATGCCGCCCATCTCCTCGACCCACCGGTGCTCGGCGGCGTCGAGCCAGACCACCTGGTCGCAGCCCTTCTCGGCGGCCTGGGCCTGGGCGACCAGCGAGGCCGCGTAGTTGCCCGCGCACTTGGCCGCGCCGGTGCCGCCGGGCGCGGCCCGGACGTACTCCTTGGACAGCCAGACCGAGACCGGCTTGATGCCGCCCTGGAAGTAGGCACCGGCCGGGGAGGCGATGATCATGAAGAGGTAGGAGTTCGCCGGGCGGACGCCCAGGCCGACCTCGGTGGCGAACATGAACGGACGCAGGTAGAGGCTCTGCTCCGGCTCGCTCGGAACCCAGGCCTGCTCCTGCTGGACCAGCAGCTCGACGGCCTCGACGAAGGTCTCCACCGGCAGCTCCGGCATCGCCAGGCGGCGGGCCGAGGCCTGGAAGCGCAGGGCGTTGGCCTCCGGGCGGAAGGTCGCGATGGAGCCGTCGGCCTGGCGGTAGGCCTTCAGCCCCTCGAAGATCGCCTGGCCGTAGTGCAGGGTCATGTTCGCCGGGTCCATCTCCACCGGCGCGTACGGGACCAGCTGTGCGTCGTGCCAACCGCGGCCCTCCGTCCAGCGGATGGTGACCATGTGGTCGGTGAAGACGCGGCCGAAGCCGGGGTTGGTCAGCCGGGCCTCGCGCTCCGCTGCGGGCAGCGGGTGGGCGGAGGGCTTGAGGTCGAACGTGATGGGCGCCTGGGTGGGCGTGCTCATGGCTGTTTCCTTCACCGTGGGGTTCGTTCGGGCCGCCACCGTCGAAGGGACGTTACGGCGATCCAGCGCCGGAACGCACGCACAACGGCACGGCCCACTGTCGATACTCGCATCCAGAGGGCCGTGCCGAACAGCTGCCCGCTCCTTGGGGAGCTGCAAGCTGCGGTTATGCGGTCCGGCCCACCTGGGCCGGATCCTTGTGCGGTCCGGCCCGTACGACCGGAGGTCCGTCTGCTCGGACCCGGCCCGTCAGCCGGATACTCGGCCGGCGAGCGCGTCGCCGACCTGGGAGGTGGAACGGGTGCCGGTGCGCTCGGCGAGGTCCGCCGCGACGGCGGCCTCGACCTTGGCGGCCTCGGCGGCGTAGCCGAGGTGCTCCAGCAGCATGGCGACCGACAGCACGGTGGCGGTCGGGTCGGCCTTGCCCTGGCCGGCGATGTCCGGCGCCGAGCCGTGCACCGGCTCGAACATCGACGGGAACTCGCCGCTCGGGTTGATGTTGCCGCTCGCGGCCAGGCCGATGCCGCCGGTGACGGCCGCGGCCAGGTCGGTCAGGATGTCGCCGAACAGGTTGTCGGTGACGATGACGTCGAAGCGCTCGGGCTGGGTGACGAAGAAGATCGTGGCCGCGTCGACGTGCAGGTAGTCGGTGGTGACCTCGGGGAACTCCCGGCCGACTTCGGCGAAGATCCGCGACCACAGGTGACCGGCGTGCACCAGGACGTTGTTCTTGTGCACCAGGGTGAGCTTCTTGCGCGGCCGCGCCTGGGCCCGGCGGTAGGCGTCGCGCACCACCCGCTCGATGCCGTACGCGGTGTTCAGGCTGACCTCGGTGGCCACCTCGTGCTCGGTGCCGGTGCGCAGCGAGCCGCCGTTGCCGACGTACGGGCCCTCGGTGCCCTCGCGGACGACCACGAAGTCGATCTCCGGCTGACCGGCCAGCGGGGACGTCACGCCGGGGAACAGCCGACCCGGCCGCAGGTTGATGTGGTGGTCGAAGGCGAACCGCAGCTTCAGCAGCAGCCCTCGCTCCAGCACCCCGGACGGCACGCTCGGGTCCCCGATGGCGCCCAGCAGGATGGCGTCGAACGCCTTGAGCTCCGCCAGCACGCTGTCCGGCAGCGTCTCCCCGGTCCGGTGGTAGCGCCGGGCCCCGAGGTCGTACTCGGTGGTCTCCAGCTTCACGTCGGCGGGAAGCACGGCTCCGAGGACCTTCAGGCCCTCGGCCACCACTTCCTGGCCGATGCCGTCACCCGGGACAACTGCGAGACGAATGGTGCGAGACATGCTCGGACCCTACTCCGGTGTCCCAGGTGCTGACACCTCACGTCCAGCATCTGGACGCAGCTCAACCTCCAGAGGGCAAGGGAGATCCAGTCGCAGGCGCTTTCGGAAGATGCCCGTCGGAATGTACTCGCCTGACACCGGGTCCAGGTGGTACGTGTGGAGCACTGGTCGGCCCTCGTCGCACTCGACGCGCCAGAAGTGGCGGATTCCGGCGGCGGCATACTTACGAGGCTTCAGCTCGCGGTCCCGCTCGACCGACTCCGCCATGACCACCTCTACGGCCAGGAGGACATCCTGGGCCATGCAGAACGTCTGGTCCGGGCCAGTGTCGGCCCGAGCGTCGACCACCATGACATCGGGCTCGGGTCGATTGCGCGGCGTCGAGCTTCAAGCCCATCCGGCACCAGACTTCGTATCCTCCCGGGACTTGCGCGTCCAGCTGTCGATCCAGCTCGCTCACCGTTCGCGAATGAAACGTCGTCTGACGAGGTGCGAAGATCAGACTGCCGAACAGCAGCTCGGTGTGCGCAGGAAGACCCCTCAGCCGGTCCAAGTCCTCTGCGACATAGCCAGCAGCCGGCGGCCTCAACCAGTCCGGCAACTCGTCAGGATCGATGCACTCGCCCACGGCCACACCGTGGCAGAGCACTGGCGCCTTCCGCTACTGAGCCACTCGTACGAGGGAGCGCGTGAGACGGGAGGTACGCCGGAGGCGCGCTTAGGGTGGCGTGATCCGGGATTCCTGGCAGAAACGGGGGGCGTGGGTGAAGGCCGAGCGGCGGCGGGAGGTGCTGGTCTGCGGGGGTGCGGCCGGGCTGGCGATTGGAGGGTTCGCGCTCGCCGCCGGGCTGCGCGGGCGGTGGCCGGCCGGAGCGGGCGCGGTCGCCGTGCCGTACCACGCGCACCTGTGGGACCTGCTGCACGGGCAGGCCGCCGGGGACCTGCTGTTCAACTGGAACAGCGGCTACGGCGTCCCGTTCCTGGCGGACTTCTTCGCCTACCTGATGAATCCGTTCTCCTGGCCGACCGCCTTGCTTCCCCGTGACCAGGGGCAGCTCGCCGTCTTCCTGGTCGCCCTGGCCACCATCGGGCTCGGCACCGCCCTGATGGCCCACCTGCTCGGCCGGGTGCACCCCGGCCCCCGGTGGCTGCGGGTGCTCGCCGCCGTCGGGTACGGACTCTGCGCCTGGGTGCTGGACGTGGGCGGGGCCGCGCCGATGTGGCTCTGGGGCCTGGTCTCGCTGCCGCTGCTCGGCCTGGTCGGGGACTGGTGCCTGCACGAGCGCCGCTGGGTGGCCGGTTCGCTGTGCGTCGCGCTGGTCTGGGCGGGCAACCTGTACACCGCCGCGCTGGCCACTCTGATGGCCGGACTCCTCTTCGCCGTACGGCTGTTCGCCACCCCGCGCGCCGTCCGGCACCGGGTCCGGGCGACCGGCCGGGCGATCACCCTGGCCGTCACCGGGGTGCTGCTCGCCTCCCCGGTGCTGTTCGTCGCCGTCCGGGCCGCGCGCGGCGCCCAGCCGGAGTCCCCGGTGCAGCCGCTCGGCCCGTCCGGGCTCGGCGGGCGCCTCGCCGAGCTGCTGCCCACCACGACCGGCGCGCGGCCGCTGCCGGACATCGCGATCGGGGTGCTCGGACTGCTGCTGGTGTGCGGGCTGCCGTTCAACCGCCGGGTGCGGATCCGCGAGCGGGCGGTCTGGTGCACGGCGCTGGTGCTGATCGTGCTCGGCTTCGTCTGGACCCCGACCGTGCTGGTCTGGCACGGCCTGGCGATCCCGGCCGGCGGGCCGTACCGGGTCGCCTTCGTGCTCAGCGGGCTGCTGGTGCTGGCCGGCTGGGTGTCGCTCGCCCACCGGCCGGACCTGCTCACCCTGCTGGGCGGCGCCGCCGTGGTCACGCTGGTCGTCGCGCTGGCGGCCGCCCGGCGCCCGGTGCACGCCTCCACCTGGGTGCTGCTGGGCGTCGGAAGCGCCGTCGTGCTCGCCGCGCTGTGGGTGCTGGAGCACCGGCACACCGACCGCCGGGCGAACGCCCTGGCCACCTGGGTGCTCGGCGGCGCGGTGCTCGGCAACGCCGTCTGGTCCGGGTACGCGTCGCTCGGCGCCGCCCCCGACGACTCCGTCCCCCCGGCCGCCGTCCGGGCCGGGCCCGCGGCCGTCCGGGCGGGCGCCGACTGGCCGGAAGGGCGCAGCGACCCCGGCCCGCACGCCTTCACCCCCAACGACCCGCTGCTGCTGAACGGCCAGGGCGGCGGCTACTTCAGCGGCTACCTGCCGACCGTCGTCGCCCAGCTGCTGCACGACCTCGGCGCGGGCTGGACGGCCGGCGGGCGGCAGACCGGGAGCGTCACCGACCCGGTCGGGCAGGCGCTGTTCGGGATCCGCGCCCACCTGGACGACGGGCCCCCGCCGCACGGCTTCACCCCCGGGCGGGCGCCGGCCCCGCCGCTGGTCACCGTGCTGCCGCGGGGTGCCCGGCCGGAGATGTCCTCGGTCTGGGCCCGTCAGGAGTCGCTGCTCGGCAGCCAGGTGTACGACGCCCCGCTGCCCGTCCCGGCCGGCGGCCCGACGCCCACCCTGCACGGCACCAGCGGCTGGTCGGTGCCGGGCGGCGGGGACGGCACGGTGTTCACCGTCGCCTGCACCCCGGGCTCGACCGCCTACTTCCACGGCGTCTGGTACGACGGCACGGTCAGCGGCCTGGACGCCAGCTACCGCAGCGACGGCGAGCAGCCCACCACGGCGGTGGCCGTCCACCGGCTGGGGACCGTCCCGGCGGACGGGGTGGTCCGGGTGACCCTGCGGTCGGACGTGACCAGCCAGGTCCCGGCCCGCCCGGTCGGCTGCCTGCGGACCGACGCCCTGGCGGCCGCCGTCACCCGCCTCGCCGCCACCGGCGCCACCCGCGTCGAGGCCGGCGGCCACACCGTCACGGCCGCGCTCCCGCCGGGCTCCACCGGCACCGCCCTGCTGTCCGTCCCCGCCACCGAGGGCTGGACCTGCGCCACCGACGGCGGCACCCCCGCCGCGCCCACCCCGGTCCTGGGCATGATCGGCGTTCCGCTCGGCGGCGGCGCCTCCCGCGTCTCCTGCGCCTTCCGCCCGCCCGGCCTCACCGAGGGCCTCACCGTCACCTCCGGTACGGCCGCCGCCATCGCCCTGGTCGCCGTCTTCAGCCGTCTCTCCCGCCGTCCCACCCGCACCCCGCGCCGCCAACGCCGCGCCGCCGCCCGGGCATAGGCCCGGACGGCGGCGGCAGAGCGGAAGGGGCAGCCCGCCGGTCGCTGCCGACGGGCCGCCCCTCCGGTACGGGCTACGGCAGGCTGCGGACCTCGGCCCTCCGGTCGGCCGGGTTGAGGTGGTACAGCAGCAGGAGCCGGGAGGTGTCGCCCGGGGAGCGGTGCACGTCGAGGACGGTGCCGGGGCCGGCGGGGGTCACCATCGCGGTCGGGCCGGTGAGGCCGGCCCGGACGGTGAGGGCCGGGTGCAGGACGTCCACCGGGACGGTGGGCCGGGTGCCGCGCAGCCCGATGGCGGAGTAGGCGTCGGCCGGGTCGGGCGTGCCGGGGGCGGTGGCGCCGGCCCAGACGCCGTAGCGGACGGTGCTGTGGCCGGGTCCGACGCCGGGCAGGGCGCTCAGCCGGACCGGCAGGACCACGACGTCGCTGTCCAGCAGCTCGGTGTCGGTGTCGCCCCAGTGGGCGTTGAGCGGCTGGACGTCGAGTTCGGCGCCGGTGCGCGCGTCGAGGGCGCGCGAGACCAGGACGTCGCTGCCGCGCATCCGGTCGGCCTTGAGGATCACGTCGGTGACGCCGTCCCCGTCGGTGTCCAGGGAAACCCGCACGCCGTACAGCCCGACCGGCGTGGCCGCCGGGGCCCACAGCCGCGCGCCGACGTACAGCAGGTCGGAGTCGACGGCGGCGCCCGCGGCCCGCAGGTCGGCGGCCCGGTCGCCGGGGTGCTCGACGCAGAGGTCCTGGGGCGGGGCGCCCGGCTCCGCCGTGCCCTCGGGCCGGATGCCCGCGCCGGGGCCGACGGCCTTGCCCGCGCCGGGCGGGCAGTCGGGCCAGCGGGGGCCCTCGCCGCCGAGCGCGAACGCGCTGACCAGTCCGGGCGCCTCGCCGGGGGCGGCGCTGCCGCCGAGGGTGACGAGGGTGCCGTCCCGGGCGGTCCGGGCGGAGGCGGTGACGCCGAGGTCGCCGGTCGGGCGCGGGGCGGCGAGCACCGGGACCCGCAGCTGCGGCAGGGCCTGGTCGCCGATCGGGCTGAGCAGCACCCGCCCGGAGATCTCGCCGCGGTAGCTGCGCGCCCGGCCGCCCTGCAGGGTGTCGATGGTCGGATCGGGCGTGCGCCCCAACTCCCCCGGTACGGAAAGCGTCACCCGCACCCGGGCGGTGCCGCCGGCCGGCACGTCGACCCGGGCCGGCGCCACCTGGAAGGCGGCGCCCGGCAGTTGGGTGGCCGCCGCGTAGCCGGTGCGGTAACTCACCGGCGCGGAGGAGTAGTTGCGCAGCTCGATCTCGCGGTCGAGGGCCGTCGGCCCGCCGACCTCGACCGGCCCGTAGGAGACTCCGACGCTGCCCGCCCGGGCGCCCTCCCCCGCCGCGTAGGCGACCACCGGGGTGCGGACGGCCCGGTCGGCCTGGGCCCGCCCGGCGCCGGTGCGTTCGGGCCCGTAGACCGGACCGCCGTGGTCGTCGCCGAGGTAGGTGTCCGTGCTGGTGTTCATCAGTGCGGCCTTGACCTGCTCGACCGGCCAGTCCGGGTGGGCGGCGCGGACCAGCGCGGCCAGGCCGGTGACGTGCGGGGCGGCCATCGAGGTGCCGTTCTCGCGCTGACCGCCGCTGCCGCTGCCGACCAGGGCGGACCAGATGGTCTCCCCGGGGGCGGCGAGGTCGGGCTTGACCACCCCGGGCAGGCCGATGCCCCGGGAGGTGAAGTCGGTGAGGGTGTCGGCCCTGGCCGGCTGGTTCTGCGCGACGGATCCGTGCAGCGGGTTGCCGGGCGCGGCGAGCCGGACCTGTGCGCCACCCTCGGCGGCGGCCTTCAGCAGCCGTTCGCCGTCCGCGCGGCCGAGCAGGACGGCGGGGATCCGGTCGTCGCCGGAGATCTCGGCGAGGTGCTCGGTGTCGGCGGCGTAGAGCGCGCCGATCGCCCCGGCGTCGGCGGCGTGGTCGGCGCGCGGGCCGGAGTTGCAGGCCCGGTCGGCATCGCGGGTGTGCCAGGTGAGCACGGCGATCCGGCCCTTCAGCCGCTGTCGGTCGGCCTCGCTGAAGTCCGTGCAGCCGTCCGTCTGGTCGAGGGGCACGGCGAGGGCGCCGCTGACCTCGGTGGTGGACCAGCCCCGGTAGCGCTCGCTCCAGTGGCCGGGCACGACCCCGGCGAGCGCGGCGGGGGCGAGCACGGTGATGCCGTCCACGTCGGCGTGCCCGTGCACGGAGGCGGCGACGGTGATCGCCCGCACGGCGGTGCCGGGACTGCCGCCGACGCCGTACACGTCGCCCTCGTTGCCCGCCGCCGCGACCACCACGGTGCCCAGTTCGGCGAGCCGGTCGACGGCCAGCGCGTCGGCGTCGTCCGGGCTGCCGAAGCGGCTGCCGAGGGACAGGTTGACCACGTCGAGCCGGTCGCCGAGGTCGCCGTCGCCGTTCGGGTCGGCGGCCAGGTCGAGCGCCTGGGTGAGCCGGTCGGTGGAGCCGTCGCAGCCGAACACCCGGATCGCGTACAGCTGCGCACCGGGGGCGGCGCCGGGGCCGATGCGGAACGAGGCCGGGTCGAGCCCGGGCCGGTAGGGGCCGGCGTACGGGTGGCCGTCGGCGGTGACGCCGTAGCCGGCGGCCGTACCGGCGACGTGGGTGCCGTGCCCGTTGCGCACGCAGTCGAGCGGGTTGTCGCTGGGGTGCGGGACGGGCTGGTGGTTCGGGGCGGTCGGGTCGGGGTTGTAGTCGTCGCCGACCAGGTCCTTGCCGCCGGTCACCTTGGCGTTGGGGAACAGCGCGGCCGGCGCGGGCTTGCCGCGCTCGACCGAGCGGAAGGCCTCCTCGGTGCCGGGGCCGCCGAAGTCGGCGTGGGTGTAGTCGATGCCGCTGTCGATGACGCCGATCCGCATGCCCTGGCCGGTGTTCCCCGCCACCGCCGCGTCCCCGGCCCAGACCTGCGGGGCACCGGTCAGCGGGACGGAGTAGGCGTTGTCGCGCTGCTTGTTCACGATCGGGTGGACGGCCCGGACACCGGGCAGCGCCCGCAGCGCGGGCAGCCGCTCGGCTGGGGCGTCGACCGCCAGCCCGGTGAGCAGGGTGTGGGTGCGGTAGAGCTCGCGGGCGGCGGGGGCCGACCGGCGAACGGCCTCGGCAAGCCGGTCCAGCGCGTCCCCGGCCCGGGTCCGCTGGGCGGCTCCGGCCCGGGCGGCGTCCCGCCGGACGGCCTCCGGCGAGCGCTGGTCCCGCCGGGCGGTGTCGGCGGCGCGCCGCCAGGCGGGGCCGGCCGCCTCGGTGGTGAGTTCGAGCAGGACGGAGGCCGTACGGCCCTGGCCGGCCGGCCCGCCGCTGGACGGGCCGCCCGCGGCCGGGGCGGCGGCGAGCGCCGCACCCCCGGCCAGCAGGGTCAGGGTGAGGCCGATCCGGGCGAGCGGTCGGCGGACGGGTGGCAGGCGCACGAGGGACCCTCTCCCCCGGCAGGGGGGGAATGATCCGCACACCGAGGAGGTCGCTGGCGCCCGCCCACACGGACGTCGATCACCCTTCCGGGGCCCCAAATTAGGATGATCGCGCCATCCGAGGCGAGCAACTTCCCTCGGGCGGACCTCAGTTGCACTCCACGGAGTGATGCGGCGTCAACCCGATCGGTTCAGTAGCCCGATGAACGCCACCCGCGGCGCCGCTCGGCCGCGCGGCCGGCGCTCAGTGGTGACCGGTGGCGCCGCCGTTGTCCCGGCGGTCCAGCGAACGCTGCAGCGCGGCGGCGGCGAAGGAGTTCCGCTCGGCGGCCCGCCGGCGGCGCGGGGCGCGGACGGGGGTGGCGGCAGGGGCGGGGGTGGCGTGGCGGTCGGCGGTGGTGGGCATACCGGGCTCCTTGGAAGCGGCGCGCGTCAAGCGCGGCATGAGAGGTGGGAGCGCGGAGCAGGGATCGCCTGCCCATGGGGGCGCGCACGCGCACACGGGCCGCGCGCCCTGGCTACAGGGGCGGCACACCGTGTGGCCCTTCCACGGTACGACCCCGCCCCGGCCGTGTCTGCTCGAATACTTGGATTTCCTAGTATCTGAGACGGCGGCCACCGCGAGAACGCAGCAGGGCCCGGACCGCCGTTCGAACGGCGGTCCGGGCCCTGGTCGGGCAGGGGGGAAGTCAGCCCAGGTCGACCGAGCGCGCGAAGCGGGCGCCGATCTCGGCGGCGATCACCGTCAGCACGTCCTGCGGGATCTCGCTGTCCACCGTGATGGAGGCGAGGGCGCTGCCGCCGTCCCGGGCGACCTGCATGCCCGCGATGTTGATGCCCGCGTCGCCGAGGTGGCGGCCGAGCACGCCGACCACGCCGGGGCGGTCCTCGTACTTGAAGAAGGCCATGTGGTCGGTGAGCGCCACGTCGACGTCGAAGGTGTCCACCCCGACGATCTTCTGGGTCTGCTTCGGGCCGGCCAGCGTGCCGGAGATGGCGATCTCCTCGCCGTTCGCCAGCGTGCCGCGCACGGTGATCACGTTGCGGTGCTCGGGGCTCTCGCTGGAGGTGGTCAGGCGGACCTCGACGCCGCGCTCCTGGGCGAACAGCGGGGCGTTGACGTAGGACACCGTCTCGGCCACGACGTCCTCGAACACACCCTTCAGAGCGGAGAGTTCGAGCACCTTCACGTCGTGCTGGGTGATCTCGCCGCGGACCTCGACGTCCAGGCGGACGGCCACCTCGCCGGCCAGCGCGGTGAAGATCCGGCCGAGCTTCTCGGCCAGCGGCAGGCCCGGGCGCACGTCCTCGGCGATCACGCCGCCCTGGACGTTGACCGCGTCCGGCACCAGCTCGCCGGCCAGCGCCAGGCGCACCGACCTGGCGACCGCGATGCCGGCCTTCTCCTGCGCCTCGTCGGTGGAGGCGCCCAGGTGCGGGGTGGCGACCACGTTGTCGAAGGCGAACAGCGGGGAGTCGGTGCACGGCTCCTTGGCGTACACGTCCAGGCCCGCGCCGGCCACCCGGCCCTCGCGCAGGGCGTCGGCGAGCGCCTCCTCGTCCACGATGCCGCCGCGGGCGGCGTTGACGATGCGCACGCTCGGCTTGACCTTGTGCAGCGCCTCGTCGCCGATCAGGCCGATCGTCTCGGGGGTCTTGGGGAGGTGGACGGTGATGAAGTCCGAGACCTCCAGCAGCTCCTCCAGCGAGACGAGCTTGACGCCCATCTGCGCGGCGCGGGCGGCCTGGATGTAGGGGTCGTACGCGACGATCTTCATCCCGAACGCGGACATCCGCTGGGCGACCAGGACGCCGATCCGGCCGAGGCCGACCACGCCGAGGGTCTTCTCGCTCAGCTCGACGCCGGTGTACTTGTTGCGCTTCCACTCGCCCTGCTTGAGCGCCGCGTTGGCCGGGGCGATGTTGCGGGCGACGGAGATCAGCAGGCCGCAGGCGAGTTCGGCGGCGGTGACGATGTTGGAGGTCGGCGCGTTGACGACCATCACCCCGGCCTTGGTGGCGGCGGCGACGTCCACGTTGTCCAGGCCGACGCCGGCCCGGGCGACCACCTTGAGCTTGCGGGCGGCGGCCAGCGCCTCGGCGTCGACCTTGGTGGCGGAGCGGATCAGGATCGCGTCGACGTCGGCGATCGCGGTGAGCAGCTCGGTGCGGTCGGCGCCGTTGCAGTGGCGGATCTCGAAGTCGGGGCCGAGGGCGTCGACGGTGGCGGGCGAAAGCTCTTCGGCGATCAGTACTACGCCAGTTTTCACAGTTGTGGCAGCGCTCACGACAGTGGGTCCTTAACTGTCCGGTTCCCCCGGGCACGTAGGTGGCGTGGAGGGCGGGGGAAGGTGGCATGGCCGCGTAGGTAGACGCACGACGCTGTGGGCCTGACGCGCACTCGGGAGTGTATCGGCGGGCAGGGTGCGGGGCTGCTCCCGTCCGGCGAAATCACCCGGACGGGAGCAGCCTACTTGTACAAGGACCCTTGGGAATTGGGCCCGGCAGAAGCTCGGGGGCGGAAGGCTCAGGCCTTCTCGTTGACCCAGCTCATCAGCGAGCGCAGCTTCTTGCCGGTGGTCTCCAGCAGGTGGTCCTCGTCGGCCTTCTTGTACTCGTTGTACTTGGGCAGGCCCGCCTTGTACTCGGCGATCCAGGTCTTGGCGAAGGTGCCGTCCTGGATCTCGGCGAGGACCTTCCTCATCTCGGCCTTGGTGTCGGCGGTGATGATGCGCGGACCGGTGACGTAGTCGCCCCACTCGGCGGTCTCGGAGACCGACCAGCGCATCTTCTCCAGGCCGCCCTCGTACATCAGGTCGACGATCAGCTTCAGCTCGTGCAGGCACTCGAAGTAGGCGATCTCCGGCTGGTAGCCGGCCTCGACCAGGGTCTCGAAACCGGCCTTCACCAGGGCGGCGGTGCCACCGCAGAGGACGGCCTGCTCACCGAACAGGTCGGTCTCGGTCTCCTCGGTGAAGGTGGTCTTGATGACGCCGGCCTTGGTGGCGCCCAGGCCCTTGGCGTACGACAGGGCCAGGTCGAAGGCCTTGCCGGAGGCGTTCTGCTCGACCGCGACGATCGCCGGGACGCCGCGGCCCTCCTCGTACTGGCGGCGGACCAGGTGGCCCGGGCCCTTCGGGGCGACCATGCAGACGTCGACGTCCGCCGGGGGCTTGATGAAGCCGTAGCGGATGTTCAGGCCGTGGCCGAAGAACAGGGCGTCGCCGGCCTTCAGGTGCGGGGCGATGTCGGCCTCGTAGACGTCGGCCTGGATCGGGTCCGGGACCAGGATCATGATGACGTCGGCCTCGGCCGCGGCCTCGGCCGGGGTGACCACGCGCAGGCCGGCCTCCTCGGCCTTCGCGCGGGACTTGGACTCCGGCTTCAGGCCGACCCGGACGTCGGCGCCGGAGTCGCGCAGGGACAGCGCGTGGGCGTGGCCCTGGCTGCCGTAGCCGATGACCGCGACCTTGCGGCCCTGGATGATGGACAGGTCGGCGTCGTCTTCGTAGAACAGCTCGGCCACGGGGGCACATCTCCTTGCGTGTTGGTGCCGGGTGCGCGGTTCCTACCGTATGTGCACCCGGCGTGGGTGCGGGTCTTTGCTACTGACGAACTGAGAAGCGCGGGTCAGGCGCTGCGGTCGAGGGCGCGCAGCGAGCGGTCCGTGATGGAACGCGCGCCGCGGCCGATGGCGACCAGGCCGGACTGGACCAACTCCTTGATGCCGTACGGCTCCAGCATCCGGAGCATGGCCTCCAGCTTGTCCGAACTGCCGGTGGCCTCGATGGTCACCGCTTCGGGCGACACGTCGACGGTCTTGGCACGGAACAGCTGGACGATCTCGACGATCTGCGACCGGGTCTCGTTGTCGGCGCGGACCTTCACCAGGACCAGTTCCCGCTGGATCGCAGCGGACTGGTCGAGTTCGACGATCTTTATCACGTTCACGAGCTTGTTGAGCTGCTTGGTGACCTGTTCCAGCGGGAGGTCCTCGACGTTGACCACGATCGTCATCCGGGACACGTCCGGGTGCTCGGTCGGGCCGACGGCGAGGGAGTCGATGTTGAAGCCCCGACGGGAGAACAGCGCGGCGATGCGGGCGAGCACGCCGGGCTTGTTCTCGACCAGGACGGAGAGGGTGTGCTTGGACATGTGGTTCCTCAGTCGTTCTGGGTTGGCAGGGCCGTCAGTCGAGGTCGTCGCCGAAGTCGGGGCGGACGCCCTTGGCGAACTGGATCTCGTCGTTGCTGGTACCGGCCGCGACCATCGGCCACACCATCGCGTCCTGGTGCACGATGAAGTCGATGACCACCGGGCGGTCGTTGATCTCCATCGCCTGCTCGATGACCGCGTCCAGGTCCTCGGGGCGCTCGCAGCGCAGGCCGACGCAGCCCATCGCCTCGGACAGCTTGACGAAGTCGGGGATCCGGGTGCCCTGGGCCGGCGGCGCGATGCCGTCGTGGTCGGGGCCGGAGTGCAGCACGGTGTTGGAGTAGCGCTGGTTGTAGAACAGCGTCTGCCACTGCCGGACCATGCCCAGCGAGCCGTTGTTGATGACCGCGACCTTGATCGGGATGTCGTTCAGGGCGCAGGTGACCAGCTCCTGGTTGGTCATCTGGAAGCAGCCGTCGCCGTCGATGGCCCAGACCGCCGCCTCCGGGCGGCCCGCCTTGGCGCCCATCGCCGCCGGGACGGCGTAGCCCATGGTGCCGGCGCCGCCGGAGTTGAGCCAGGTGCCGGGCTTCTCGAAGCGGATGTACTGCGAGCTCCACATCTGGTGCTGGCCGACGCCCGCGGCGTAGATCGCCTCCGGGCCGACCAGCTGGCCGATCCGCTCGATGACCTGCTGCGGGGAGAGCTGGCCGTTCGGGGCCGGCTCGAAGCCCAGCGGGTAGGTCTTCTTCCACTCGTCGAGCTTCTCCCACCACTCCGCGTAGTCGCCCTTGTGGCCGGCGTCGAACTCGGCCTGGACCGCGACGATGAGGTCGGCCAGCACCTCGCGGGCGTCGCCGACGATCGGCACGTCCGCCGGGCGGTTCTTGCCGATCTCGGCCGGATCGATGTCCGCGTGCACGATCTTGGCGTACGGCGCGAAGCTGTCCAGCCTGCCGGTGACCCGGTCGTCGAAGCGGGCGCCGAGGGTGAACAGCAGGTCCGACTTCTGCAGTGCGGTGACGGCCGGGACGGAGCCGTGCATCCCGGGCATGCCCAGGTGCTGCGGGTGGCTGTCCGGGAAGGCGCCGAGCGCCATCAGGGTGGTGACGACCGGGGCGCCGGTCAGCTCGGCGAGGATCCGCAGCTCGGCGGTGGCCTGCGCCTTGATGACGCCGCCGCCGACGTAGAGGACCGGCCGCTTGCTGCTGACCAGCATCTTCGCGGCCTCGCGGATCTGCTTGGCATGCGGCTTGGTGACCGGCCGGTAGCCGGGCAGCGCGGTCTCGACCGGCCAGCGGAAGGTGGTGGTGGCCTGCAGCGCGTCCTTGGCGATGTCGACCAGGACCGGGCCGGGGCGGCCGGTGGCGGCGATGTGGAAGGCCTCGGCGATCACCCGGGGGATCTCGGCCGGGTCGGTCACCAGGTAGTTGTGCTTGGTGATCGGCATCGTGATGCCGCAGATGTCCGCCTCCTGGAAGGCGTCGGTGCCGATCGCCTTGGACGAGACCTGGCCGGTGATCGCGACCATCGGCACCGAGTCCATGTAGGCGTCGGCGATCGGGGTGACCAGGTTGGTCGCGCCGGGGCCGGAGGTGGCCATGCAGACACCGACCTTGCCGGTGGCCTGGGCGTAGCCGGTGGCGGCGTGGCCGGCGCCCTGCTCGTGGCGGACCAGGATGTGGCGCACCTTGACCGAGTCCATCAGCGGGTCGTACGCGGGAAGGATGGCCCCGCCCGGGATGCCGAAGACGGTGTCCGCGCCCACGGCTTCGAGCGAGCGGATGAGCGACTGGGCTCCGGTCATGGTCTCGGCGACGTGCTGGGGAGCGGGAGCGTGGGCGGCCGGGTTGTCCCCGCGGCGGGGGGATGCGGCGTGCTCGGTCATCTGCCTGTCTCTTCTCGGGTTTTGCCGGCCCGGTACTGCGGGCCCCGGTGGTGCGAGGGTGGGGTCCCGGTCCGGGCCGATCGCCGGCTCTGCCTCAATCGTCCCGCTCGATCCGACGAGTCGGACCCTCCGGGGGCGGTCGGGGCCAGGGGTCTTGCGGTGGGAACAGCGTCAGTGCAACAAAAAACCCCTCGTGCCCAAGGGCATGCGAGGGGTGGCGCGTCGGTCTGTCACGAGCGGGGCGTGCGAGCCCACTCAGCCGACGCGCCCGCCAAGTACGAGAATTCGGGTGCGCATGGCAACGACCTTCCTCCCGTCCGGGGTGGCGTGTCAAGCAGGTGGGACGACCGTCTCGCCATGCGGACCGGCTCCCGGACCGGCGGCGGCCGGGTGTTCGGGCAGGTCGGAGGCCCCGTGGTGATGTGCGACACGTCCTCCCGCGGCGTCCGGACGGCCACCCGTACGGGTGTCCGCGGCGAGGTGGGCGCGGCGGGCGGACAGCGAGCCGAGCGGCTTGGGCAGCGGGTAGCCGCGGCGGGCCAGCGCCCGGCGCAGCCGGGTCTCGTCCAGCGGCGGGGCGAAGGCCGAGCCCTGGGCCTGCCGGCAGCCCAGCTCCTGCAGCGCGGCGACCTGCCGGGGCAGGTCCACCCCCTCGGCGGCGGTGGCCATCCCGAGGTCCCGGCCGAGCCGCAGGGCGTGCCCGGCCAGGGTGCGGCTGAGCGCGGACTCGCCGAGGTCCCGGACCAGCGTGCGGTCCAGCTTGAGCCCGTCCAGCGGCAGCCGGGCGAGCGCGCCCAGCGAGCCGCTGCCGGCGCCGTAGCCGGCCAGCCAGGTGGAGACGCCGAGTCCGCGCAGGGCGGCCAGCCGGCGGCCGAGTTCGTCGGCGAGCCGGTCCGGGCCCATCCGGGCCACCTCGATCACCAGCTCGCCGGCCGGCAGCCCGGTGTCGCGCAGCGCCGCGGCCACCGTCTCGTACAGGCCGGGTGAGCAGAGCCGCTCGGCGGAGAGCCGGACGGCCACCGGGACGGGCAGCGGCGCGCCGCCGCGGCCCCGGCCGGACACCACGCGCCGGTCGGCGGCGGCCGTGACCGCCTCCTGCACCAGCCAGCGGGAGAAGCGGGCGGCCGCGTCGCCGTGTTCGGCCGAGCGCAGGAACTCGGCCGGGGTGAGCAGCAGGCCGCCCGCCGAGCGCCAGCGGGCCTGGGCCTCGACGGCGGTCACCACGCCGCTCCCGAGGTCCACCACGGGCTGGTGGAGCAGGGTGAAGCCGCCCTCCCGGACGGCCACCCGCAGCCGCTCCTCCAGCTCGGTGCGGCGCTCCAGGTCGGCCCGCATCGCGGGCGCGTAGAGCACCACCCGGCCCTTGCCCTCGGACTTGGCCCGGTACATCGCGAGGTCGGCGTTGCGCATCAGCTCGTCGGCCGCGGCTCTCGGGTCGGCGGCGGGGCCGCGTTCGGGGGTGCCGAAGGCGATGCCGATGCTGGCGGCGACGCCGAGTTCGACGCCGCCGATCCAGTACGGCTCGGAGAGCGCGACCCTCAGCCGCTCGGCCAGCTCCTGGACCTGCAGCGTGCCGAGCGGGCCGCAGACCAGCGCGGCGAACTCGTCGCCGCCGAACCGGGCGACGGTGTCCCCGCAGCGGACGGCGCCCTGCAGCCGGCGGGCGGCCTGCACCAGCAGTTCGTCGCCGACCTGGTGGCCGGCGGTGTCGTTGACCGCCTTGAAGCCGTCCAGGTCGAGGAAGAGCACGGCGATGCCGGCGCCCGTTCCGTCCTGCTGGCCGCGGGTGCCGAGCGCGGCGCGCAGCCGCTGGGCGAACAGCGCGCGGTTGGGCAGGTCGGTGAGCGGGTCGTGGAAGGCGTTGTGCTGCAACTGGGCCTGGAGCATGACGCGTTCGGTGACGTCCCGGCTGTTGAGCAGCAGACCGTCGCGGTGCCGGCTGACCGTCGACTCGACGTGCAGCCACTCGCCGACGCCGGAGCTGATCCGGCACTCCACCCGGGCCGAGGACTCGACGGTGCCCGGGGCGCGGTGGGCGGCCAGCCGGACCCGCGCGAGGTAGCGGCGGACCTCGGAGAGCACCCGGCCGACATCCTCGGGGTGGACCAGGTCCAGCAGGTTGCCGCCGACCAGTTCCTCCGGATCCCGCCCGTAGACGCCGAGCGCCGCCGGGGAGACGTACGAGAGCACGCCGTTGGCCCCGGCGATCATGATGACGTCGCTGGAGCCCTGCACCAGGGAACGGAAGTGCGCCTCCTTGTGGGCGAGTTCCTGGGCCAGCGACAGGTTGTCGAGCAGCATCACGCCTTGCCTGAGGATCAGTGCCAGCCCGACGGTGCACGCGGCCGCGGCCACCACGCGGTCCAACTGGCGCCCGCCGAGGGCGTTGTAGAGGATTCCGGCGGTGCACACCGCGGCGGCCGCGTACGGGGTGAGCACACTGAAGGTGGTGGCCACCCGGCGGCGCGGCAGCCCGCCGGCCGAGGGGTGCTCGCGCAGCGGGCGGCGCCGGCGCGGGGACCACGGCGCCCAGGCGAGCAGCAGGCTGCCGGAGAACCAGCCCGCGTCCAGCAGTTCGCCGGAGTGGTAGGTGCTGTGCAGCTCCGGGGAGGTGAACAGGGCGTCGCAGGTCACGGTGACGGCGAGCGCGAGCATCGCGGTGTGCACCGCGGCCCGGTTGCCGCCCCGGCCGCCGAAGCGCAGCCCCACCACCAGGCTGACCAGCAGGATGTCCAGCACCGGGTAGGCCAGGTTGAGGGCCAGCCGCAACGGGGAGCCGCTCTCGCCGGCCGCGATCCGGCCGAGCGCCAGGCTCCAGCTGAGGGTGAACAGCGAGCCGGCGATCAGCCAGCCGTCGAGCAGCAGGCACAGCCAGCCGGCCGCCGAGCGCGGGTGCTGGGCGAGCACCAGGACACCGGTGATGGCGAGCGGGGCGAACAGCAGGAAGGCGTAGTCGGCGAGCGAGTCCCGCGGCGGCTGGGTCCGCACGACCAGTTCGTACCAGCCCCAGGTGCCGTTGCCGAGGGAGACCATGAACGAGGAGAGGCCGAACAGCAGCCAGGCCGGGCGGGCGTGGCCGCCGACCGTGCAGCCGTGCACCAGGCAGGACAGGGCGGCCGCGAGGGCGGCCGCGGCCAGTCCGAAGTCACCCATGAAGATGGAGAGTTGACACGAGCCCCAGCCGGCGGCGGCACCCAGCGCGTAGGCCAGGCAGAGCCCGCCGAGGGCGAGCCCGGGCAGCGCGCGGCTCTCCCTGAGCCGGCGCAGCGGGCCGCGCCCGGCGGGCGCCGGCGGCTCGGCGGCGGACGTCTCGGTGGGCGGTACGCCCGGTCGTCCGGATCCGGGCAGCACCGTATCGGTGGAGCTCACTCGGCCTCTCCCCCTCCGGCCCGGGACCTGGCGCCCCGGCCACGGGCCACCGGCCGCGCACCTCTCGGCCGTACGCGGTGGCCTGGCGCCCCGTCAGGACGGTGACCCAGGGGGCGGGCTGCCTTCCGGCCGCCGCACCGCACCGATGCTCCCGTTCGGGACCCTACACCAAATCCGTCACTCAATGACACGCACACTCAACTTAGAGTAATGGCGACAGAGCGGGGAAATGCACTCGATTCCGACTGATCGGCCCGGTTGGCGGCGGCGCGCGGGAGGGGGCTCACGCGGCGCGCACGGGAGCACGCGACGGCGCCTGGCCATCGTGGCAGCCCTGGTCGCCGACCGTGCGGGTACGGTCGGCGACCGGCGGGTTCACCGGACCGCGGGGGCCAGGTCGTCGGGGAACAGCCGGAGCCGGTGGGCCAGCGCGGCCGCCTCGCCCCGGCCGCCGACCTGGAGCTTGCCGAGGATGTTGGACACGTGCACGCTTGCGGTCTTCGGAGAGATGTACAGCTCCTCGGCGATCTGCCGGTTGGTCCACCCCCGCGCGAGCAACCGGAGCACGTCCCGCTCACGGGGGGTGAGCCCGAAGGAGTCCCCGACGGCGGGCGCCGGGGCGGCCGCGGCGGCCGGGCGTGCGGCCGGGGCCAGGGTGAGCCCGGCCCGCTCCGCCAGGGCGGCGATCTGCGCCCCGAGCGGCCGGTCGCACCGGGCGTCCGCCAGTTCGGCCGCCTCGCGCAGCAGTTCGGTCGCGGCGTCCCGCCGGCCGGCCCGCACCTCCGCCTCGGCGCCCCGCAGCAGCGCGAGGGCCAGCGGGTACGGCAGGCCGGTCGGCCGCAGCTCGGCGACCGCCCGCGCCCACTGCTCCGGCGTGTCCGCGGCCGCCGCCCGGGCCAGTTCGGCCTCCAGCAGCCGGGCCCAGCCGTGGTGCAGCGGCGACTGGGCCCGCAGGTCGGCGCCCGCGGCGGCGATCGCGGCCAGCACCTCGGCCCGGCCCGCCTCGGCCTCCGGCAGCCCCAGGCTGTCCGCCTCCACCCCGGCGGCCTCCACCAGCAGCGGGTAGACGTCGGACTCGTAGCCGAGCCGCCCCTCCTCGGCGAGCGCGGCGAGCAGTTCGGCCCGGGCGTCCAGCGGCCGCCCGCCGTACGCGGCGAGCCGCACGGCCAGGCGGCTGATCGGCACGCTGTGCTGCGCCTGGCCGACCCGGTTCGCCGCCCTGGCCTGCGCCAGCAGCGTCGCCGCGGTGGCGAAGTCCCCCCGCAGCACGGCGAGGTCGCCGCGCATCCGGTCCAGGAACTCGGCGTGGGAGCCGGGCAGGCCGATCAGCTCGCTGGCGGCGAGCAGCTCCTCGGCCTCCCGGACCCGCCCGAGGTCGGCCAGCGCCTCGACCAGGTTGCCGGTCAGGATGGTGCCGATGTTGCGCTGCAGCCCGTTGCCGTCCGCGTACTCCAGGCCCTCCCGCGCCAGCCGGACGGCCTCCTCGGCCCGGCCCAGTCCGCGCTGCATGCTGGCCAGGTTGTTGATGCCGCGCAGCAGGAGGTCCGGTACGCCCAGCTGCCGGGCCCGCTCGACCGCCGCGGTCAGCTCGGCCAGCCCGCCCTCGGCGTCGCCCAGGAGGTCGTAGCGCAGGCTGCCGAGGGTCATCCGGGCGTGCACCTCGACCGAGTGCGCGCCGACCTGCTCGGCGATCCGGATCGCCCGCTCGGCCAGTTCCAGGTGTTCGAGGCGGGGCGACCTGACCACCGCTACCCCGGCGGCCAGGGCGAACACCTCGGCCTGCACCGCGGACGGCGGCAGGCCGTCCACCAGCCGGTGGGCGCGGGCGATCTCCTCGTCGTCGCCGGAGCGGCGCAGATTGCCCAGCATCCGGGCCCGGTTGATCCGGAACCAGGCCGAGCGCACCGGGTGCTCCGCCTCGTCGACCAGCCGGAGACCGCGCTTGGCCAGGCTCAGGCCGCGCTCCCGGTCTCCGCAGCGCCGGGCCGCGACCACCGCCTCGGCCAGCACGTCGACCAGCTGGATCCGGTCGCACTCGGCACCGGCCGGGCTGTGGTCGCAGGCGCCGGGCGGATAGGTCTCGGCCCAGTCGTACGGGCGCAGCGTGTGCGCCAGCACCTCCTCGGAGACCTGGTCCCACAGCTCCAGGGCGCGCTCCAGCATGCCGAGTTGCTCGGCGAAGGCGTTGCGGCGCCGGGCCGCGCGGGCGGCGTCCAGGGCCGTCGGCAGGGCGCGCGCCGGGTCGTGCGCGTGGTACCAGTAGTTGGCCAGCCGGGCGGGCAGCGCGTCGGCGGGGACGAGCTGCGGCCGGGCCTCCACGGCGAGCGCGAACTTGCGGTTGATCCGGTGCCGTTCGCCGGGCAGCAGATCGTCCGAGACCGCCTCGCGGACCAGCGCGTGCCGGAAGCGGTAGCCCTCGCCCTCGCTGTCAGGCCGCAGGATGTTGGCGCCGACGGCCGCCCGCAGCGCCTCGATCAGCGCCTCCTCGTCGTCCTCCAGGACGGCGGCCAGCAGGGCGTGCTCGACGTGCGAGCCGCCCTCGGCGGCGATCCGCACCACGCGCTGGGCCTCCTCGTCCAGCCCCTCGACCCGGACCAGCAGGATGTCCCGCAGCGAGTCGGTCAGCCCGGCGCCGCAGCCGTCCTCGAAGGCGGTGGCCAGCTCCTCGACGAAGAACGGGTTGCCCTCCGAGCGGCGGAGGATGCGGTCCACCAGCTGGTGGTCGGGGGCGGCGGTGCCGAGGATGCCGGCCAGCTGGGCGGCGACCTCGCGGCGGCCGAACCGCTCCAGCTCCAGCCGCTGGACGGTGCGCAGCCGTTCGAGCTCGGCCAGGAAGGGGCGCAGCGGGTGGCGGCGGTGCAGGTCGTCGGTGCGGTAGGTGGCGACCAGCAGCACCCGGGAGCGGTGCAGGGTGCGCACCAGGAAGGCCAGCAGTTCCCGGGTGGAGCGGTCGGACCAGTGCAGGTCCTCGACGGCGAGGACGAGGGTACGGTCCGCGCCGAACCGTTCGAACAGTCTCGCGGTGTGCTCGAACAGCCGGGCCCGGCCGTACTCGTCGTTGGGTTCGCCGTCCCCCTCGCCGAACTCGGAGAGCAGCCGCGCGAGGTGGCCCTCGCTGCCGGCCGCCGCGGCCTCGAACTCGGTGCCCAGCGAGCGGTGCAGCCGGCGCAGCGCGGCGGCCAGCGGCGCGTACGGCAGCCCCTCGGCGCCGACCTCCAGACAGCTGCCGAGCGTGGTGACCGCTCCCCCGTCGCAGGCCCGCTGGAGGAACTCCTCCAGCAGCCGGGTCTTGCCGATGCCAGCCTCGCCGCCGATCAGCACGGCCTGCGGGCTGCCGGTGCCCGCGCGGCGCAGCGCGTCGGTCAGTTCGGTGATCTCGCTGCCGCGGCCGACGAAGACGGGACTGACCGATATCTGCTGCATGGAGGCGAGCATGCCATAGCCGGAGCCGCCGGTGAGAGGGGTTATCTCCCCCGGCGAACGCCCGGAGGGGGAGGCGCTCTCCCGCGGCGCCTCCCCCTCCCGAACTCCCTCGGCACCGTCGTGGTGCCGCACCGTCAGCATTCCGGCTGACGCACGGGGCGCCGCTGGAAGCGGGCGGCCACCGGACGGCGGCGGAGGCGACGGGCCTGCCGGGCCTCGCGGACCAGGCGCTCGTGCTCGGCACGCAGTTCGAGCTCGTGGGCCTGCTGCTGGATGAGCTGGTACTCGATCACTTCGGGTTCCCCTTCGGGTTTCACCTTCGTTTCCCTGACGAGTAAGAGCTTCCTCCCCCAGAGGGGGATGCCACATCGGGAGCGTGCCCCATCTTCCGAAGGCCGACCGCCTTAGATGGGGGGCCAAAAAAGGTTTAAGGCCCTGTCCCACCTAGATATATAGGTGAGACAGGGCCTTAGGCCTTACTTAGGGGGCCTTAGACGCCTTAGATGCCTTAGGAAGGCGGGCTTGACGGCCTAGGACCCGGGGTGTTCTCCGGGCGCTCAGGCCGAGACGCCCAGCTTCTCCAGGATCAGGTCCTTCACGCGCGCCGCGTCCGCCTGGCCACGGGTGGCCTTCATGACCGCGCCGACCAGCGCGCCCACGGCCGCGATCTTGCCGTCGCGGATCTTGGCGGCGACGGCCTCGTTCTCGGCGATCGCCTGGTCGACGGCCGCGCCCAGGGCGGAGTCGTCCGAGACCACGGCCAGGCCGCGCTTCTCGACGACCTCGTCCGGCTCGCCCTCGCCGGCCAGCACGGCCTCGATGACCTGACGGGCCAGCTTGTCGTTCAGCTTGCCCTCGGCGACCAGCTCGGTGACCCGGGCGACCTGCGCCGGGGTGATCGGCTGCTCGCTCAGCTCGGTGCCGGTCTCGTTGGCGCGGCGGGCCAGCTCGCCCATCCACCACTTGCGGGCCTGGTCGGCCGGGGCACCGGCCGCGATGGTCTCCTGGATCGGCTCGACCGCACCGGCGTTGAGCACGGACTGCATGTCCTTGTCGGACAGGCCCCACTCGGCCTGCAGCCGGGCGCGACGCACCCGCGGCAGCTCCGGCAGCGCGGCGCGGAGCTCCTCGACCCACTCGCGGGAGGGGGCCACCGGCACCAGGTCCGGCTCGGGGAAGTAGCGGTAGTCCTCCGCGTTGTCCTTGATCCGGCCCGAGGTGGTGGTGCCGTCGTCCTCGTGGAAGTGGCGGGTCTCCTGGACGATGGTGCCGCCGTCGGTCAGCACGGTGGCGTGGCGCTGGATCTCGAACCGGGCGGCCCGCTCCACGCTGCGCAGCGAGTTGACGTTCTTGGTCTCGGAACGGGTGCCGAAGGTCTCGGTGCCGTTCGGGCGCAGCGACAGGTTGACGTCGCAGCGCATCTGGCCCTTGTCCATCCGGGCCTCGGAGACGCCCAGGGACTTGATCAGCTCGCGCAGCTCGGCGACGTACGCCTTGGCGACCTCGGGGGCGCGCTCGCCGGCGCCGACGATCGGCTTGGTGACGATCTCGATCAGCGGGATGCCGGCCCGGTTGTAGTCGAGCAGCGAGTGGGTGGCCCCGTGGATGCGGCCGGTGGCGCCGCCGACGTGGCTGGACTTGCCGGTGTCCTCCTCCATGTGGGCGCGCTCGATCTCCACGCGGAAGGTCGAGCCGTCCTCCAGCTGCACGTCGAGGTAGCCGTTGAAGGCGATCGGCTCGTCGTACTGCGAGGTCTGGAAGTTCTTGGGCATGTCCGGGTAGAAGTAGTTCTTCCGCGCGAACCGGCACCACTCGGCGATCTCGCAGTTCAGCGCCAGGCCGATCTTGACCGCCGACTCCACGCCCACCGCGTTGACCACCGGCAGCGAGCCGGGCAGGCCCAGGCAGGTCGGGCAGGTCTGGCTGTTCGGCTCGGCGCCCAGCTCGGTCGAGCAACCGCAGAACATCTTGGTCTTGGTACCGAGCTCGACGTGGACCTCAAGGCCCATCACCGGGTCGTACGACGCGAGAGCGTCCTCGTAGGAGACCAGGTTCATGACGCTCACAGCGTCCCTTCTCAACTCTAAAGACTCGGGAGGTACGGGCCCGGCCGCCGCGGTGCGCGGGGCCGGGCCTGGCGCTCAGCTCGGTTCAGCCCAGCAGCACGTCGTCGGAGCCCAGCTGGCGCAGCTCGCGCACCAGCAGGGCGGTGCCGGTGATCAGCGCGGCCGCGCCGACCAGGGCGTTGACCAGCTTGAGGGTGTCGTTCTCCTCGCGGGCCTTGCGGACGTCCTTGACCACGGAGACCGCACCGAAGGCGCTGGTGCCGATGGACAGCCAGAGACCGGGCTTCGAGTGCTTCCACCCCTTGATCGAAGCGGACTGGGCCCTGGCCTTCTCGATCTTGCTCACAGTGCCGGTACCTCCTCCAGCAGGGTGTGCCCCCACTTGTCGTTGAGTGCGGCCTCGACGGCGCCGCCCACTCGGTACAGGCGGTCGTCCGCCATCGCGGGAGCGATGATCTGCAGGCCGACCGGGAGATTGTCCTCCGGGGCCAGGCCGACCGGCAGCGACATGGCCGCGTTGCCCGCCAGGTTCGACGGAATCGTGCACAGGTCGGCCAGGTACATCGCCATCGGGTCGTCGGCGCGCTCGCCGATCGGGAAGGCGGTGGTCGGCGTGGTCGGCGAGACCAGGACGTCCACACCGGCGAAGGCGGCGTCGAAGTCGCGCGAGATCAGCGTGCGCACCTTCTGGGCCGAGCCGTAGTACGCGTCGTAGTAGCCCGAGGAGAGGGCGTAGGTGCCCAGGATGATGCGGCGCTTGACCTCGTCGCCGAAGCCGGCCTCGCGGGTCAGCGCGGTGACCTCCTCGGCCGAGCGCGAGCCGTCGTCGCCGACCCGCAGGCCGTAGCGCATGGCGTCGAAGCGGGCCAGGTTGGAGGAGCACTCCGACGGGGCGATCAGGTAGTACGCCGGCAGCGCCAGGGTGAAGGACGGGCAGGAGACCTCGACGACCTCGGCGCCCAGCTCGCGCAGCAGCTCCACCGACTCGTTGAAGCGCTGCATCACGCCGGCCTGGTAGCCCTCGCCGGCGAACTCCTTGACGACGCCGATCCGCATGCCGCGGATGTCGCGCATCCTCGCCGCCTCGACCACGGCCGGGACGGGCGCGTCGATCGAGGTGGAGTCCAGCGGGTCGTGCCCGGCGATGGCCTCGTGCAGGAGCGCCGCGTCCAGCACCGTACGGGCGCACGGGCCGCCCTGGTCCAGGCTGCTGGAGAAGGCGACCAGGCCGTAGCGGGACACCGAGCCGTAGGTCGGCTTGACGCCGACGGTGCCGGTGACGGCGCCGGGCTGGCGGATCGAGCCGCCGGTGTCGGTGCCGATCGCCAGCGGGGCCTCGAAGGCGGCCAGCGCGGCGGCCGAACCGCCGCCGGAGCCGCCGGGGATCCGGGTGAGGTCCCACGGGTTGCCGGTCGGGCCGTAGGCGGAGTTCTCGGTGGAGGAGCCCATCGCGAACTCGTCCATGTTGGTCTTGCCCAGGATGACGACGCCGGCGTCCTTGAGACGGGTGGTCAGGGTGGCGTCGTAGGGCGGGATCCAGCCCTCCAGCATCTTCGACCCGCAGGTGGTCGGGATGCCCTTGGTGGTGAAGACGTCCTTGAGCGCGAGCGGGACGCCGGCCAGCGGGCCCAGCTCATCGCCCTTGGCGCGCTTCTCGTCGACGGCCCTGGCCGCGGCCAGCGCGCCCTCGGTGTCGACGTGCAGGAAGGCGTTGACCTTCTTGTCGACGGCCTCGATGCGGTCCAGGTGCGCCTGGGCGACCTCGACGGCGGACACCTCGCCCTTGGCGATGGCGCCGGCGGTCTCGGCGGCGGTCCACCTAATGATCGGGGTGGGGATCATCTCGGTCATCTCGGTCAGTCCTCCCCGAGGATCTGCGGCACACGGAAACGCTGCTCCTCGGCGGCGGGGGCGCCGGACAGCGCCTGCTCCGGGGTGAGCGACGGCCGCACCTCGTCCGCGCGCATGACGTTGGTCAGCGGCAGCGGGTGGGAGGTCGGCGGGACGTCCTGTCCGGCGACCTCGGAAACGCGGGCGACCGCGCCGATGATCACGTCGAGCTGCTCGGCGAAGTGGTCCAGCTCTTCGGGCTTCAGCTCAAGACGCGACAGCCGGGCGAGGTGGGCGACCTCCTCGCGCGTGATGCCAGGCATGCAGCGATCCTCAGGGTGAGTTCTGGTGAGACCCGGCGACGCCTGCGGCGGTGCCGGGCCCGGGCAGGAGCAGCCGGGTTCGGCGCTCCGTCCTCGTGGTCTTTGGACCCCATCCTATGGGGCCCGGCCCGGCCACCGGCCAACGAGTGACCGCGGGCCCGCGTCACTGGGGCCTGGTACGGGCCCAACCCTGGGTGCCGGGCGCCGTGATGCCCACCTGGGCGGCCGGGAGCGCCTGGCCGCGCTGCACGGCCTGGACGGCCGGCGGCAGCACCGGCGGGAGCGTCGGCGGGAGCGCCGGGGGCCGCGCGGCGGGCTGCACCGCCGGCTTGATCGCGGAGGACTGGGCGACCGGCTTGATGATCGACGGGAGCTGCGGCGGGGCACCCAGGCGCTCCACGGTGGGGGCGCCGGTGGTGCGGTGCACCCGCAGCCAGGCGGTGGCCTGCTCGGCGGGCAGCGCGGCCGACACCAGCCAGCCCTGGACGGCGTCCACGCCCATGCGGTGCAGCCGCTCCCAGGTCTCGTCGTCCTCGACGCCCTCGGCGACCACGGTCAGGCCGAGCGAGTGGGCCAGCTCCACCGAGCAGCGGACCACCGCCGCGTCGTGGTCGTCGGCGACCATCCGGGAGACGAAGGAGCGGTCGATCTTCAGCTCGCCGACCGGCAGGCTGCGCAGCCGCACCAGCGAGGAGTGGCCGGTGCCGAAGTCGTCCAGGGACATCCCCACGCCGTAGCCGCGCAGCTCGGCGAGGGTGTCGGCGGCGCGCCGGGAGTCGTCCAGCAGCAGCCGCTCGGTGATCTCCAGCTGGAGCGCGTGGGCCGGCACCTGGTGGCGGACCAGGTGCCCGGCGACGCGCTGGGCGAAGCCGGGGTTGAGCACGTCGCGGGGCGAGACGTTGACCGCGACCTGCACCTGCAGGCCCTGGTCGCGCCAGTAGGCCAACTGGCCCACCGCCGCCTCCAGTACGTAGTCGGTGAGCCGGGGCATCAGGCCGCTGGACTCGGCGAGCCCGACGAACTCGTCCGGCGAGACCCTCCCCTGCCCGGGCCGCTCCCAGCGCAGCAGCGCCTCCAGGCCGACCACCCGGCCGTCGAAGGCCACCTTCGGCTGGTAGTGCAGCTGCACCTCGCCGGTCTCCAGGGCCCGGCGCAGGTCCCCCAGCAGGCCGATCCGGTACGGGGTGTCGGCGTCCTGGGTCTCGTCGTACTGGGCCACCCCGCTGCACTCGCGCTGGGCGTGGCCCATCGCCACGTCGGCGCGGCGCAGCAGCGACTCGGCGTCCTGGGCGCCCTGCGGGTAGACGCAGACGCCGGCGCTGGCCTCCAGCACCAGCAGCAGCCCGTCCAGGCGGATCGGTGCGGCGAGCTCGGCGATCAGCGCCTTGGCCACCCGTTCCAGGCTGTCGGGGCAGTTGATGCCGGGCATCAGGACGGCGAACTCGTCGCCGCCCATCCGGGCCACCATCGGGCGGCCGCGGCGGTAGTGCCGGGGCAGGCCGGCGAAGACGTCGTCGATGGACTCCCGGGTGGCGCTGCCGGCCGGGCCTCCGGAGCGCAGCGCCCGGTGGAGTCGGCGGGCGATGTGAACCAGCAGCCGGTCACCTGCCGTATGACCGAGTGTGTCATTGAGTGATCGGAAGCGATCGAGGTCAAGCAGGATGAGACCGACGCTGTAGCCCTCCTCGCGCTCGACGATCGCCTCCTGGGCGGCCAGCAGTAAGGCCTGACGGTTGGGCAGGTCCGTCAGCGGGTCGGTCAGCTGGTCGCGGGCGCGGTCCCGGGCGATCCGCCAGGCCGCCACCAGGACGGCCAGCGGCACCGCGAACAGCGGCAGCAGCTCGGGTTCGTACCGGTAGACCAGGACGGCCAGCGGGATGAGCGGCGCGGCTCCGGCCAGCAGCACGCCGAGCAGCAGGACCGCACCTGCCACCCCCTGCGGCGGGCGTGTGGGCGCGCCGCCGGTCGTACGATCCATAAGCCCTGTCCTCCGTCGGGCCCGCCCCGTCAGGCCGCCTTACGGTGAGGCACCGTGCTGGTACCGGCAGCTGCCGGGCATGGAGCGACCCCGAGGAGCACCGGCTCAGCCGGTGCCCCCACCCCTGCTGACACTCTGTTGCGCTCCAGGGTATGCCGGGGTCCACCCGGTGGGCAGACTTTCGGACAACCGGAAACGCGCCACCGCGCCCGGGTGTCGCACAGTGACACAATGCCCGCTTTCACTGGACGGCACCCGGTGACGTTGCATCAGGACGATAACAACACGGATCCGGCCACCGGCCGATCGGGTCCGCTCCGGATCAGCCCTCGGCGGGGTCGCCGGCGGGCCCGGCGGCCTCCTCGGGCTCCGGAAGTCCCAGGTGGGCGCGGGCCGCCGACGGTCCGTCGGCCAGCAGCACGGCGAAGCCCGCATCGTCCAGGACGGGCAGTCCGAGCTGAACCGCCTTGTCGTACTTGGATCCTGGGTTGTCACCAACGACCACAAAATCGGTCTTTTTCGAAACTGAACCGGTCACCTTCGCTCCGCGCGAGGTCAGCGCCTCCTTGGCACCGTCCCGGGTGTGGCCGGACAGCGTCCCCGTCACGACCACCGTCAGGCCCTCCAGCGGGCGCTCCGCGGCCTCCTCGTCCTCGAACTCCTCGGTGAAGCGGACGCCCGCGGCGCGCCACTTCTCCAGGATGTCCCGGTGCCACTCCTCCTCGAACCACTCCTTGATCGAGCGGGCGATGGTCGGGCCGACTCCCTCGACCGCGGCCAGTTCCTCCTCGGTGGCCGAGAAGACCCGGTCCAGGTCGCGGAACTCCCGGGCCAGCTCCTGGGCCGCGACCGGGCCGACGTGCCGGATCGACAGGCCGTTGAGGAAGCGCCACAGCGGACGCTCCTTCGCCCCCTCCAGGTTGTCCAGCAGCGTCCGGAGCGACTTCTTCGGCTCGCCCTTGGTGGTCGCGAAGAAGAACACCTCCTTCTCCTTGCCGGTCCGGTCGTCCAGCTTGGGCATGCCGGTCCTCTGGTCGCGCACCAGCACCTTGATCGGCAGCAGCTGCTCCTCCGTCAGCCCGAAGACGTCGCCCTCGTTGCGCACCGGCGCCTCGGCCGGCTCCAGCGGCTGGGTCAGCGCGGTGGCCGCGACGTACCCGAGCCCCTCGACGTCCAGGCAGGAGCGCCCGCCGAGGAAGGCGATCCGCTCCCGGATCTGGGCCGGGCAGTGCTGGGCGTTGGGGCAGCGCAGGTCGATGTCCCCCTCGGACATCGGGCGCAGCTCGGTGGCGCACTCCGGGCAGTGCGAGGGCATCACGAAGGCCTGCTCCGTGCCGTCCCGCAGGTCGTAGACCGGACCGAGGATCTCCGGGATGACGTCACCGGCCTTGCGCAGCACCACCGTGTCGCCCAACAGGACGTCCTTGGCCTTGACGATCTCCTGGTTGTGCAGCGTCGCGTACTGCACCATCGAGCCGGCCACCTTCACCGGCTCGGCCAGCACCGCGTACGGGGTGGCCCGGCCGGTGCGGCCGATGCCGACCTTGATCTCGGCGAGCTTGCCGGTCACCTCCTCCGGCGGGTACTTCCAGGCGATCGCCCAGCGCGGGGACTTGGAGGTGGTGCCGAGCCGGCCCTGCAGGGCGATCTCGTCCACCTTGACCACGACGCCGTCGATCTCGTGCTCGACCGAGTGCCGCTGCTCGCCGAAGTGCTTGATGAAGGCCCGGACTTCGGCCAGGCTCCCGACCACCTTGTTGTGCCGGGCGGTGGGCAGGCCCCAGTCGTGCAGCAGCCGGTAGGCGTGCGACTGGTTGTCGATGTCGAAGCCGACGCGGGCGCCGATGCCGTGCACCACCATGTGCAGCGGGCGGGAGGCGGTGACGTGCGGGTCCTTCTGGCGCAGCGAACCGGCGGCCGCGTTGCGCGGGTTCATGAACAGCCGGATCATCGCCCGGGGCCGCTTGCCCTCCTTGGCGCGCTCCTCGTTCTCCTGCCGGCGGCGCTCGTTCTCCTCCGAGAACGAGGCGTTGAGCGCGAGGAACTCCTCGGTCGGGAAGTAGACCTCGCCGCGGATCTCCACCAGCTCGGGGACGTCGTCGCCCCTGAGCCGGTGCGGGATCTCCTTGATGGTGCGGATGTTGGCGGTGATGTCCTCGCCGACCCGGCCGTCGCCGCGGGTCGCCGCCTGCACCAACTGGCCTTTCTCGTAGGTGAGGTTGACGGCCAGGCCGTCCACCTTGAGCTCGCACAGGTAGTGGTAGTCGATGCCGTGCAGCTCGGTGGCGACCCGGTCCGCCCAGGCGCCCAACTCCTCGTCGTCCATCGCGTTGTCGAGGCTGAGCAGGCGCTCGCGGTGCTCGACCGCGGCGAACAGCTCGGTGGGGGCGCCGCCGACCCGCTGGGTCGGCGACTCCGGCGTCACCAGGGCCGGGTGCTCGGCCTCGATCGCCTCCAGCTCGCGCATCAGCGCGTCGAACTCGGCGTCGCTGACGACCGGCGCGTCCTGCTCGTAGTACCGGGCGCGGTGGTCGGTGATCTCCTGCGCCAGCTCGGCGTGCCGTCGGCGCACCTCCGCCGGAACGTCCTCCCAGCCCTCGACAGCCGTCACCGCAAGCCCTCCTACGTTCTCATTCCGGGTTGTCCACCAGGCTCTGCGCCGCCCGCGCCGCGAGCGACAGCGCCCTGCGCGCGTACGCCGGGGAGGCCCCGGCGAGCCCGCAGGCCGGCGTCACCAGCACGCGGCGGCCCAGCAGCTCCGGAGCGAACCCGAGCCTGCGCCACAAGGTCCTGACCCCCTGGACACTACCGGCCGGGTCGGACACCGCCTGGTCAGTGGCGGGGACGACACCAGCGAGGATCACCGTGCCGCCCTCCACCGCCTCGCCCAGGTCGTCGTCCTGGCGCTCGCTGAGGAGGGAGAGGTCCAGCGAGATCCCCGCGACCCCGGCCCGGCGCAGCAGCGGGACCGGGACGTCCGGGGCGCAGGAGTGCACGACGACGGGCGCGTCCAGGCCGCGGACCAGCTCCCGCAGCACCTCCTCGGCGACCTGCCGGTCCACGGCGCGCAGCCGCTGGAAGCCGCTGGCGGTCTTCACCTGCCCGGCCAGCACGGCGGGCAGCGAGGGCTCGTCCAGCTGGAGGACCACCTCCGCGCCCGGCACCCGCTTGCGGACCTCCGCGAGGTGGCGGCGCAGGCCCTCGGTGAGCGAACCGGCGATGTCCCGGCAGGCACCGGAGTCGGCGAGCGCCTTCTCGCCGTGCTTGAGCTCGATGTTCGCCGCCAGCGTCCACGGGCCGACGGCCTGGACCTTCAGCGCGCCCCGGTGGCCCTGGGTGAACTCCTCCAGGGCGTCCAGGTCCTCGCCGAGCCAGGAGTGGGCCCGACGGGTGTCCCGGCCGGGACGGTCGGCGAACCGCCAGCCGCTGGGCTCGGTCTGCGCGAAGAGTTCGACCAGCAGCCCGGCGCTGCGGCCGATCATGTCGGCGCCCGGACCGCGCGCGGGCAGCTCGGGCAGGAAGGGCAGGTGCTCCAGCGCGCCGGTGGAGGTCCTGGCGGCCTCCCGGGCGTCGGTGCCGGGCAGCGAGCCGACGCCGGTGGCGGCGCCGCGCAGGTCGGGGAAGGGGTGTCCGGTGCTCACCCGTCCGAGCCTAGTGCGCGGCGCCGTCTCCGTTCCTCGGAGCCCCGTTCAGCGCCGTGTTCAGCGCCGTGTTCAGCGCCCCGGGCGGACGGTGAGGTCGGTGATCTCGGCGTCCCGGGAGGCGTCCAGGGCGGCGAGGACGGCCTTCGCGACGGACTCCGGCTCGATCCAGCGGTCGGCCTCGTACTCCTTGCCCTCCTGCTGGTGCACCTTGGCCTGCATCGCGGTGGCGGTGCGGCCCGGGTAGACCGAGGTGACCCGGACGCCGTTGGCGTGCTCCTCGTGGCGCAGCGAGTCGGCCAGCGCCTTGAGCCCGTGCTTGCTGGCCGCGTACGCCGACCAGTCGGCGTGGGCGGCGAGGCCGGCGCCGGAGTTGACGAACACCACGTGGCCCTTGGACTGCCGCAGCGAGGGCAGCAGCAGGCGGGTCAGCTCGGCGGGGGCCAGCAGGTTGACGTTCAGCGTGTCCTGCCAGGCCTTCAGCGGCAGGTCGCCGACCGGCCCGAGCTCGACCACGCCCGCGACGTGCAGCAGCGAGTCGAGGGTGACGGGCAGCGTCTGGTGCCCGAACGCCCAGGACAGCTTGCCCGGGTCGGCGAGGTCGCCGACCAGGGTGTTGGCGCCCGGGAAGCGGTCGCGCAGTTCGGCGGCCCGGCGGGCGTCACGGGCGAGCAGCCAGAGCTCGTCCCCGCGCCCGGCGAGCTTCTCGGTCAGGACGGCGCCGATGCCGGAGCCGGCGCCGGTGATCAGATGTGCGGCCATGGTTCCGATCCTCTCAGGCCTTGAGCTGCGCGAACACCTCGGCGGGCGTATCGGCGAAGCCGATCAGCTCGGTGAGCGGACGCGGCAGGAAGCCCTCGGCGTCCATCCTCTCCAGCTGGGTGCGCAGCCCCGAGTAGAAGCCCTCGGTGTCCAGGACGACGACCGGCTTCTCGAACATCCCGTGCTTCTTGAGCTCCAGCACCTCGGTGACCTCGTCCAAGGTCCCCAGCCCGCCGACCAGGACGACGATGGCGTCCGCGCGGGACGCCAGCTCCGCCTTCCGCTCGGCGAGGTCGCGGGTCATCACCAGCTCGTCGGCGCCGACGTACCCCTTGTGCTTCAGCATCTCGACCATCACCCCGACGAGCCGGCCGCCCGCCGCCTTCACCTCGTCGGCGAGCAGGCCCATCAGTCCGGCGTTCGAGCCTCCCCACACCAGGGTGTGGCCGCCCTCGCCGAGGAGCCGGGCGAACTCGGCGGCGGGGGCGGAGTAACGGTCGTCGAGCGAGTACGCGGAGCAGAAGACGCAGATATTCATAGTGCCGACTGGTCTATCACGCCCGCCCGCCCCCACTCACCGGCATTAACGCCCCGCCCCCGGCCGCCGCCTGCTCACGGGTGCTGGAAGAGCACCTCCGGGTTGGCCGCCGACGGGCCGTCCAGCAGGGGCTGGTCGGTGCCCTTCAGGGTCCGGTCGAAGAAGGCGCCGACGTACTCCCGGGTCAGCTGCATGCCGCGCTCCGCCGAGGTGGTCGTCCCGGGAGGGGACGGAATGCCGATCTCGGCGGCCAGGACCGGGACGTCCGTGAAGGTGGAGTGGTTGGCGCCCGCGACAGCCAGCCAGGGCTTGTAGCCGTCCCAGCCTGCCCAGGCCTTCCCCCAGGACGTCTCCCCGCCACCGACGGCGTGGTCGCTCTCCTTGCCGAGCAGGAGGAACGGGCGCCCGTCGGGCTTGTCGGTCGGGACCGAGGGCCAGAACGCCCCGTCCATGTTCACCCCGGCCAGGATCCGCCGGTCCTCGGCCATCGCCGTCAGCGCCGACATGCCGCCGACCGAGTGCCCGGCCATGCCGATGCGGTCACGGTCGATCAGGTGCGCCAGGCGCCAGGCCGGGTGCTGCCCGGTCAGCCGGTCCAGCACGAAGGACACGTCCTTCGCCCGGCTGTCGGGGAGCGCGTCCGGTGCGCCGGTGTCGCACAGCGCGCAGCCCGGGGTGCTGCCGTCGGCGAGCGTCTCGCCGGAGTCCTCGTAGGTGTGGCCGACCAGGGCCACCACGTAGCCGCGGCCGGCCAGGTCGGTCGCCAGACCGGTCAGCGTGGCGCGGGGGTTCTCGAAACCGGGCGAGAGGACCACCAGCGGGAACTTCCCGCCCACGGCCTTCGCGCCGGTGTAGGCGTGGGTGTCGATGTCCACGACGTCCTGCGGCCGGAGCCCGGCACCCGACGGGACCCGCGTCGCCACGAAGCCCTGTGCCTCGCCGAGGGTCATGTACGGAGCGGGCTCGCCGGTGCCGGGCCGGGCCGGGTAGAACATCGACACTGCCAGCTGCCGCGGCCCGGCCGACGGCACCCACGGATCGGTGCGGTCCTGATCGGTCAGGTGCAGCACCTCCTCCCCCACCGCGTACCGCCCGGTCGGGCGGGGCAGCTCGGCGTGGAAGGCGGCAGGAGCAACGGCCGCGGCGGCAGCCGTAGTCGCGGACGGGGACGGCGAGGCCAGCGCGGCCCCGGCCATCGGCATCGGCAGGACGAGGACGAGCGCGGCGACGGCCGCGATACGACGGGATCGGTTCATGCCCCCGACGCTAGGTTCGCGGCCCGCACCCTCGGATCAGCCCGACGGATGCCTTCTCCGGCCACGGTCATCCGGGCGGTTCAGCGGCATCATCCATCCGGATGACGCCGCCATGGCCCGCTCAGGCGTGGACGGCCGGGCGCTCCGTCGTGGCGATGGTGGCGGAGCCGACGACGCGGGTGCCGTCGTACAGCACCACCGCCTGGCCGGGGGCGATGCCGCGGGCCGGGGTGTCGAGGCGGACGTGGAGGATGTCGTCGACCATCGAGGCGGAGACGGGCACCTCCTCGCCGTGGGCGCGGAGCTGGGCGGTGTAGCGGCCCTCGGTGAGGGGCTCGGTGCCGCACCAGCGGGGGCGGATGGCGGTCAGGGCGGCGACGTCGAGGCCCTCGACGGGGCCGACGGTGACGGTGTTGTTCACCGGGGAGATGTCGAGGACGTAGCGCGGCTTGCCGTCGGCGGCCGGGCGGCCGATCCGCAGGCCCTTGCGCTGGCCGATGGTGAAGCCGTAGGCGCCGTCGTGCTCGCCGAGCTTGGTGCCGTCGACGTCGAGGATGTCGCCGGTGGCGGTGCCGAGGTGCCGGGCCAGGAAGCCCTGGGTGTCGCCGTCGGCGATGAAGCAGATGTCGTGGCTGTCGGGCTTCTTGGCGACGGCCAGCCCGCGGCGCTCGGCCTCGGCCCGGATCTCCTCCTTGGTGGTGTCGCCGAGCGGGAAGAGGGAGTGGGCGAGCTGCTCGGCGTCGAGCACGCCGAGGACGTAGGACTGGTCCTTGGCGCCGTCCACCGCGCGGTGCAGCTCGCGCTCGCCGGAGGGCAGGTCGACGATCCGGGCGTAGTGGCCGGTGCAGACGGCGTCGAAGCCGAGGGCGATCGCCTTGTCCAGCAGCGCGGCGAACTTGATCTTCTCGTTGCAGCGCAGGCAGGGGTTCGGGGTCCTCCCGGCCGCGTACTCGGCGACGAAGTCGTCGATGACGTCCTCGCGGAAGCGCTCGGCGAGGTCCCAGACGTAGAAGGGGATGCCGATCACGTCGGCGGCCCGCCAGGCGTCCCGGGAGTCCTCGATGGTGCAGCAGCCGCGCGCGCCGGTGCGGAAAGACTGCGGATTGGCGGAGAGCGCCAGGTGGACGCCGGTCACCTCGTGCCCGGCTTCGACGGCGCGGGCGGCGGCGACGGCGGAGTCGACTCCGCCGGACATCGCCGCGAGCACGCGCAGACGGCCGGTGGACGGAGTGGTCGGGGCACCCGGGAAGTCAGTCATGGTGAGTACAAGCGTACGGGGCCGCCGGACATGCCCGGCCCCGTACGGCGGGCTACCGGCGTACCGTCGCCAGCCCGGCATTGCGGGCCCGCTGCACCGCCGGGCCGATCGCGGCCGCCAGCGCCGCGACGTCCTCGCGCACCGAGGTGTGACCGAGCGAGAACCGCAGCGAGGCCCGCGCCAGCAGCGGGTCGACGCCCATCGCGAGCAGCACGTGGCTGGGCTGCGGCACCCCGGCCGAGCAGGCCGAGCCGGTGGAGCACTCGATGCCCTGGGCGTCCAGCAGCATCAGCAGGGCGTCGCCCTCGCAGCCGGGGAAGGAGAAGTGGGCGTTGGCGGGCAGCCTGCCCTCCGCGGACGGGTCGCCGTTGAGGACCGCGTCCGGGACGGCCGCCAGCACCCCGGCCACCAGGTCGTCGCGCAGCGCGCCCAGCGCCACCGCGTGCTCGGCCCGGTGCTCGACGGCCCAGGCCCCGGCGGCCGCGAAGCCCGCGGCGGCGGGGGCGTCCAGGGTGCCGGAGCGTACGTCGCGCTCCTGGCCACCGCCGTGCAGCAGCGGGACGGGCGTGGCGCCGCGGGAGAGCAGCAGCGCGCCGATGCCGAACGGGCCGCCGATCTTGTGACCGGTGACGGTGAGTGCGGTGAGCCCCGACTCGGCGAAGGAGACCGGGACCTGACCCAGCGCCTGCACCGCGTCGGCGTGCATCGGGATGCCGTACTCGGCGGCCACCGCGGCGAGTTCGCGCACCGGCTGGACGGTGCCGACCTCGTTATTGGCCCACATCACGGTGACCAGGGCCACCGACGCCGGGTCGCGCTCGATCGCCGCCCGCAGTTCCGCGGGGTGCACCCGGCCGTAGCCGTCCACCGGCAGGTACTCGACCGTCGCGCCCTCGTGCTCGGAGAGCCAGTGCACCGCGTCCAGCACCGCATGGTGCTCGACCGGGCTGGACAGCACCCGGGTGCGGGCCGGATCGGCGTCCCGGCGGGACCAGTACAGGCCCTTGACCGCCAGGTTGTCCGACTCGGTGCCGCCGCCGGTGAACACGATCTCGCTCGGGCGGGCGCCCAGCGACTCGGCCAGCGACTCGCGGGACTCCTCGACCACCCGGCGGGCCCGGCGGCCGGCCGCGTGCAGGGCCGAGGCGTTGCCGACCACCCCCAGGTGCGCCGTCATCGCGGCGATCGCCTCGGGCAGCATCGGCGTGGTCGCCGCATGGTCCAGGTATGGCATAACCATCCGATTGTAGAGGCCGTGCCCCGACGCCCCACCAGGCGCGCGCCGATCCGGCCACCGATCCGAACGCCGGCGCCCGGCACTGGTTTGTACCACTGCACCGCCCAGCGGTTAGCCTGACGAACACTTCTCGAACGAGTTCCAGGGGGCGTCCATGTCGCAGTCGGTCGACCGCGCACTGACGCTGCTCGGCTCGCTCGGCGACGGGCCGCTCTCGCTGGAGCAGGCAGCGAGCAGCCTCGGGGTGCACAAGTCCACCGCGCTGCGGCTGCTGCGCACCCTGGAGGAGCACGGATTCGTCCGGCGCCAGTCCGATCTGCGCTACCGGGTCGGCGGCCGGGTGCTCTCGCTGGCCCACCGCGCCCTGGAGGACTTCGACGTCCGGCAGGTGGCCGCGCCCTACCTGGCCGCGCTCAACGCCCGCTGCGGCTACACCGCCCAGCTGGCCGTGCTGCACGACGGCGAGGTGCTCTACCTGGACGAGGTGGGCCCGCCGCCGGCCACCCTGCCGCCCCGGATCGGGCGCCGCGCCCCGGTGACCGGCACGGCCGTCGGGCGGGTGCTGCTCGCCGGACTGCCCGAGGACGGCACCCGCGAGGAGGAGCTGCCGGGCGAGCTGGCGGCGGTGCGCCGCCGGGGCTGGGCGGCCGAGTCGGCGGAGCACCGGGAACCGGTGACCTGCGTGGCCGCGCCGGTCGCGGGCAGCGGCGGGCGGACGGTCGCGGCCTGCGCGCTGAGCGCCCCGGCCAGCCAGGTGCCGCCGGCCGTACTGGCCCGGATGCTGCCGGAGCTGCTCTGCACGGCCGAGGCGATCTCGCTGGCGTGCGGCGGCTCGCCTACTCCTCGCTGGTGCGAGAACCGTTGCGGTGCCAGGCCCGCGGGGCGCGCCAGCCGTACTTCAGGGCGAGCATCCGCAGCCCGAAGGCGGTGAGCGCGGCGGCGGTGCCGGTGGCGCCGGTGAGCCGGTCGGCACCGATCAGGACGGCCACCAGGGCGGCGCCGACCAGAGCCGGGACGGCGTAGATCTCGCGGTCCCAGCGCAGCAGCGAGGGGATCTCCCCGGCCAGCACGTCGCGGATCACGCCGCCGCCCGCCGCGGTCACCATGCCCAGCGCGATCGCGGCGACCGCGCCCAGCCCGTAGTCGTGCGCCTTGGCGGTCCCGGTGACGCAGAAGAGCCCGAGGCCGAGCGCGTCCAGGGTCTGCACCGCGCGGTTGATCCGTTCGACCTCGGGGTGCAGGAAGAACACCACCAGCGCGGCCGCGAGCGGGGTCACGAAGTACCCGAGGTTGGTGAAGGCGGCCACCGGGGTCGCCCCGATGACCAGGTCGCGGATCACCCCGCCGCCCAGGGCGGTGGCCTCCGCGAGCACACAGATCCCGAAGATGTCCATGTTCTTGCGCACGGCGAGCAGCCCTCCGGAGAGGGCGAAGACGAAGATGCCGGCCAGGTCGAGCGATTGCTGCACGTCGGAGGGGAAGATCTGCGAACTCACCGTCCATGTGTACCCGATGCGCCGCACCTCCCCGGACATCGGTCACAGTTCGGATGAAACCGTCTCGCGGGACGCGCCGCGCCACCGCGCCGCCCCATGCCCCACCGCGCTCCGCTAACCTCCCGCGTGTGAAGCTCATCGGACGCGCATCCCAACGCCAGAACTCCCGAACCGCCGGGGGCGGCGCAGCCTCCGCCGCCTCGTCGAGGCTCGGTTGGCTCGACGCCCTGCGCGGCATAGCCGCGCTCTCCGTCGCGATCTACCACCTGGCGCTGCCGTTCTACTGGCTCCACATCGAGCACGAACCGCGCAACTTCGGGGATCCGGGCATCTTCGGCGTGATGCTGTTCTTCCTGGTCAGCGGGTACATCATCCCGGCCTCGCTGGAGCGGCGCGGCGACGTCCGCTCGTTCTGGGCGGGCCGGTACTTCCGGATCTACCCGGTGGTGATCGTCACCGTGGTCGTGAGCCTGCTGGTACTGCCCCGCAACCACTCGGTCATCCAGGGCTTCGCCTTCGACCACCCGCTGCTCTCGCTGGCGGGCAACGCCACGATGGTCCAGGACCTGACGGGCATCCCTAACGTCATCGGCGTGATGTGGACGCTCACCTATGAAATGATCTTCTATTTCCTGGTGACGGCCCTGTTCGTCAACGGCCGGCACCGGCAGAGCGCCCCGATCGCGATCGGCTTCGCGGGCGGCGCGCTGCTCCTCGGCTCCTGGCTGCCGCTCGGCCTGCTCACGGCCGACGGCGGCCTGCCCGCCAACCGGCACCTGGCGCTGGCCGTCCTGGTCATCGTGGTCACCGCGATGGTCTGCTTCCTCACCGGCCGGGCCGACCTGACCCGCTGGGGCGGGACGATGCTCGGCGGGCTGGGCCTGGTGCTGGTCCTGCTGAACGGGCGCTCCGCCGCCTTCGAGACCCTGATGATCTTCGCCACGATGTTCGCCGGGACGGTCCTGTACCGGCTGGAGCACGGCCAGATCGACCGCATGCCGGCCCTGCTGTGCTGCGGCTTCGTCCTCACCGCCGGCGTCCTGTGCGGCTACATGTACAACCGCGACAACGCACTGTGGCGGACCTGGAGCGAGTCCTGGCAGGCCTTCTCCGGCGCCTACCTGGGCGCCTGGGTCGTCTTCGCGATCGGCATGCTGCTGCGGCGCCGCCGCTTCCCGCGCTGGCTGACCTGGCTGGGCACGATCAGCTACTCGGTCTACCTCCTGCACAACCCGCTCATCCACTTCATGAACTGGAAGCTGGAGAACCGGCCGCCCTTCACCTCCTGGCAGGACCGCAGCCTCCAGTTCTTCGGACTGATGGCCGCCCTGCTGGTGATCAGCTACCTCAGCTACCGCCTGATCGAGATCCCGTTCCAGAACCTGGGCCGCAAGGCGATCAAGGCGCTGAACCGCCGCTTCCCCTCCGACCTGCCGCCCGCCCGTCCGGCCGCCCCGGCCGCGCGCGAGCCGCAGCCGGCCGAGCCGGCACGGGAGGCGGAGCCCGTCGCCGGCCGCGGCTGACGCCGCCGGCGCGCACGCACGAGGCCGCCCGCTCCCGTCTCCGGGGGCGGGCGGCCTCGTGCGTGCGG
>NZ_JBHWDU010000075.1:0-42024 GCF_042734825.1 Kitasatospora sp. NPDC059648
CGCCTACACCCGCTCGGACCCGGTCAGCATGGCATCCAACCTGATCGGCTACTACCACTACACGCTCTGACAGCAGGCCCTTTCAGGTTCCCGTGGCGCGCGCAGCATGGATACCTCAACGAGAACATCTACGGCCCCGCCGTCTGAATCCGCCCATTCAACACCCGATCAAAGGAACGCATACACGATGGCCAACCGTAAGCGCATAGCCGCACTGGCCACAGCAACCGCCCCCCTCCTCCTCGCCCTCACCGTCACCACCCCCGTCCACGCCGATGGCTACACCGAGATCAGGTTCAACGGTGGGTACTGCCTGGACGTCCAGAACGGGGACTTCTCTCCCGGCACTCCCGTGCAGATCTGGGGCTGCAACGACACCAACGCCCAGAACTGGTCGATCGAATCGGCAGACGCCACCCACTTCTACATCGTCGCCTCGCACTACTCGGGCGACAAGCAGCCGCTGTGCCTGAACAACTGGGAGGGCGGCGACAGCCAGGGCAACCACCTCAAGCTCTACTACTGCAACCAGTCCAACGCCGGTGACGTCCTGTGGAACAAGACGTACTACGGCGGGAAGGTCCAGCTCCAGCCGAAGGTGGCTTCCAACAACTGCCTGGACGCCTGGGGCGGCCTGTCCCAGGGGGCCGCGGCGCGCCTGTACGGCTGCACCGACGCCGCCGGAGAGAACGTCTGGTCCCCCACCGGCGCCTTCTAGCGCCCAGCCCCGATCAGCGACACGCACTCCAGAGCCCGGACGACGCCGCGCACCAGGCGGACGTCCGGGCGGCACGGCTGCGCATCGACAAACGCAGCCATGCCGATCGATCGACGACCTGCGTCGATTCCACCCATCACTGCTGGCTGTTCGCGCGCACAGCACCTGTCTATTGAAGAGGTACATGATGAAGCGATCCATCACTGCCATTGCCATGGCCGCTGGACTGGGTCTGGGCGCTCTCGCAGCCGCCACCGTCACCGCCACCCCGGCCTTCGCGGCGGACTCGTGCCCCTGGCCGTACGTGTGCTTCGAGGACGGGAACGGCAACATCCTCACCATGTACCGGGACCAGGGCTGGCAGAACACCAGCTCACTGACCCGGTCCGCCTCCTACGTCACCGACGCCCGCCACGACGACTGCGCCCAGCTGAAGTACTCCGACGGCTACATCGACCAGATCTACCCCGGACAGGGATGGACCGTGCACTCGCCGATCGTCGCGATCAACATCCTCAGCGGCTGCTGACCCACCACCGGACAACCTGGCGTCACCACGGATCAGGTCGGATGCCAACTGCATGACGGCCCCGCCCTGATCAAGCAAGTCCAGAAGCGCCTGACCAGCCTCCACACCGATGGCCTGGCGGAGTTCGTGACCCTGCCGCTCGGACGTCCAGACGCCGGACGCTGAGCAGCTCGCCGTCCGGCACGGACCGCGGAACACGGAGCAGATTGCGGGGCGGGCAACGGGCGGATTCAGCGGCCCGGGTGCTCGATGAGGGTGCGCAGCACGGCGAGGACGAACTCGACGGGCGTGTGGCGGTCGAAGCGCGCCCGGTGAGGTCGGTCCAGGGCGCCCTGCCGACGTTGCCGTCGGTGGGCTTCCCCGGACCGCCTCCCGAACCGGACGTGTCGTCCGGGCATCCGGCAGCGTACCGGGCTGTATCCGCGTGTCCGCGTCGAGGGCGGTGGTCGCGGGGTGGTCTCGCAATCCGGCGCCGTGCTGCTTGTCGAGACGGCCCGCAAGGCGGGGCTGGATGTCGCGTTGTCAGCGGCTCTCGCGCCGTGGCGCAAGGAGCGGGCGCTCCATGATCCCGGCAGGATCCTGCTGGACGTCGCGCTCGCCGTGGCCCTGGGCGGTGATTGCCTGGCCGATGTCGCGACACGGCGGGCCGAGCCCGCAGTGTTCGGCCCGGTCGCCTCCGCCCCGACCGTCTCCTGCCTGGTCGACACCCTGGCCGCGGCCGGACCCAAGGCGCTGACGGCGATCCGCCGGGCACGGGCCGAAGTCCGCGAACGGGTCTGGCGGTTGGCCCGCGAGGCGGCCCCGGACGCGGGCGGCGAGGTGATCGTGGACATCGACGGCGTGCTGGTCCTGGCGCACTCCGAGAAGGAGCACGCCGCCAAGACCTGGAAGAAGACGTTCGGCCATCACCCACTGTTCGCGTTCGTCGACCACGGCCGAGACGGATCCGGAGAGCCGGTCGCCGGCTTGCTGCGACCGGGGAGTGCGGGCAGCAACACCGCCGCCGACCACATCGAGGCCGCCCGCCTGGCCCTGGCCCAGCTACCCAACAAGTACCGGCGCGGACGCCGCACCCTGATCCGCACCGACTCCGGCGGCGGCGCCCACAAGTTCCTCAACAGGCTCACCGCACGCGGAAGGTGGCTTTCGTACTCGGTGGGGATGACCATCACGGACGCCATCCACGCCGCTGTGCTCCTCATCCCGGCCTCGGCCTGGACCCCAGCCGTCGAGCCGGGCGCCGAGGTCCGCGACGGCGCCTGGGTCGCCGAGCTTGCCGGGGAAGTCCTCAAGGGCTGGCCGAAGGGGATACGGCTGATCGTCCGCAAGGAACGGCCCCACCCTGGCGCCCAGTTGCGCTTCACCGACGCCGACGGCATGCGGCTGACCTGCTTTGCCACCAACGCCACCCGCACTCCGATCGCGCACTTGGAGCTGCGGCACCGCCAGCGGGCCCGCGCCGAGGATCGCATCCGCGCCGCCCGCGACACCGGCCTGCGCAACCTGCCCCTGCACGACGCCGCGCAGAACCAGATCTGGCTGGAGATCGCGTCCTGCAGCTGCCGGACGAGCATGGCGGCGTCAGCACGGCCGTTCCCGTGCCCGTTGCGGTGGGTGAGGACGGAGTGGACGTCCTGGTCGGCGCGGTGAAAGCGGCCTCCCTCGCCCTGGGGGTGGAGCGCGGTGCCTGGGGTCGGGACGACGTCCTGCTGGTGACCGGCGGCGAGCACCAGGGGCGGGCCGGGCTGGTGGACGTGCCGGTGTGGGAGCCGGACGACGACGCCCGGGACGTCGCACCGGGCCTGCCCCGAGCCTTCAGGTTCACCTGGACCGCAGCAGGCCGGTGGCGGTGCCAGCCGAGCATCTGCGGCCGGGCAGGTCTTCCCCAGGTCACGGACGGGGTCCAGGGCCATCTAGGCGAGTCCGCGGGTGAAGCCTTGCAGTCCGTCGTTCAGGTTCATCCGTGTCAGCTCTGCGTCGTAGTCGATCCACCGCACGACGGGCACCTCAGGTGCAAGGTCGCGCAGTACTTCGTAGATGACGGTCAGCGGCGCGGACAGCGGTTCCCGGTCCTCGAACGAGAAGGCGCGGTGCCGGTGGTTGAACGAGAGTTCCGCCCGCTGGCCGGGTGCGATCTCCGCTTCGATCTCCAGGAAGTCCTCGAACGCGCTGCTCATGATGGCGTCTGGCCAGTGGCGTCGGACGGACTCCTCCACCTGCTCGCCGGTGAAGGTCCACGGCCCGACGTGTTCCTGGTCGGCGGTGACGTAGAAGCTGGATCCCACGGGGTGCTCGTTTCTGTCGGTGGTGCGGGCTCGGCGTGCCTGGTCAGGGTTCGATGCGGACACGGCCGGTGACTTTCTGGGCCGTCATGAGGGCCTGGAAGTAGCTGCTGGTCTTGGCGTCGCTCGTGATGAGTTCGAGGTGGTTGACCTTGTTGCGGGGGTCCTTCAGGGCCGACGCGTACTTCTCCAGTTTCTTCGATTCCCCGGTCATGGTGTTCTCGTAGGCGAACTGGAAGATGCCGTCCTCGTTGTCCAGGCGGAACGGGGACTTGCAGCTCTTCTGCTGGCCGATGTACTTGGCGTCGATCGCCGCCCCGTCCTCCGGACGGACGCCGTCGGCGTCCATGCCCAGCTCGCTCCCGTCCTTCGGGTCCGTGACCGTGGTGTACAGGCGGTACTCCGTCGACCCCGCCACCCTCACCTGGTAGGCACGCCTGGCGTTGATCTTCGGATCGGGCTTCTCAGGAGACGCCGGCGCATGCGGGCCGTCGGCCGGGAACGTACGCCCGTCCTGTTCCATCTGCGCCATCCACGCCCGGATCGCGGCCTGCTGCGCCGCGGGAAGTACCGGGAAGGGGCTGGTCGGGTCGTGTGGCAGCGGCGGCATGCCGGGGGTGACGGTGAACGGCGGGGGCTTGGGGCCAGGTGCTGCCGCCGTGTCTCCCGCTCCCGCCAGCACGACGGCCGCGGTGGCCGTGACGGCCACTCCCGCTCCACGGGGACCACGCTCGCTGCCGCGCTGTCGACCACGGCCGCTGCCTCGGCCAGCACAGCGAGTTCCGCTCTGCCCTCCACCGTCGCAGCCCGGGACCGCACGCTGCGCCGGACCCAGCCGCGCTCGGCGTGGACGAGGAGGACCGAACCCGTGACCACGACCGATGAGACGCTGCGGTCCTGGCCGCCGTCGAGGCCGCGTGGCTGGGTGACACGGCCGGAAAGCCTGGCCGCTACCGCACCGGGCGAGCGTTCCCTGCCTGAGGCGATCGCCGCCTACGCCGACACCGCGATGCGGGAGCTGCTCGCCGCCTCCTACGGAATCCACGACGGCATGCCGGCCGACACCCTGGCGGCCGCCGCGCAGCGGATGCACGCCGATGTCGGCGCCCGCATGACGAAGATCTGGACCCAGACCCTCGCAGTGTGGGCCGTCGGCCCCACCGACCTGCGCACGATCGACGGCATATGCCACGCCCTGATCACCATCACCGCGGACGGCACCGCCGACGACGTCCTGCCTCTCCTCGTTCAGCTGCGCGCGGCCGCCCTGGCCGACGGGCTGTGATGGACGGCCGTTCGAAGGTGCGTGCGGCGGTCGCGCGCGGGCCCGTCCAGGGCGAGCACGGGCATCCAGGCGCAGCAGGTCGAGCGCGAGCTGGACGATCTCCAGCCAGACCTGGTTCTGGGCGGTGTCGTGCAGGGGCAGGTTGCGCAGGCCGGTGTCGTGGGCGGCGCGGATGCAGTCCTCGGCGCGGGCGCGCTGGCGGTGCCGCAGCTCCAAGTGCGCGATCGGAGTGCGGGTGGTGTTGGTGGCGAAGCAGGTCAGCCGCATGCCGTCGGCATCGGTGAAGCGCAACTGTGCTCCGGGGTGCGGCCGTTCCTTGCGCACATCAGCCGCATGCCCTTCGGCCAGTCCTTGAGGACGTCGCCGGCGAGCTCAGCGACCCAGGCACCGTCGCGGATCGCACCGTCGGTCTCCACAGCCGGAGTCCAGGCCGAGGCGGGCACCGGCAGCACGGCCTGGTGGATCGCCTCCGTGATGGTCATCCCGACCGAGTAGGACAGCCACCGGCCGCGCGCTGCGAGCCAGTTGAGGAACTCGTGGGTGCCGCCGCCGGAGTCGGTGCGGATAAGAGTGCGCCGCCCGCGCCGGTACTTCTTCGGCAGCTGGGCCAGGGCCAGGCGGGCGGCGGCGATGTGGTCGGCGGCGGTGTTGCTGCCCGCGTTCCCCGGCCGCAGCAGACCGGCGACCGGCTCTCCGGAGCCCTCGCTGCGGTGGTCGACGAACGCGAACAGCGGGTGGTGGCCGAACGTCTTCTTCCACGTCGAGGCCGCGTCCTGCTTCTCGGAGTGAGTCAGGACCAGCCCACCGTCGATATCCACGACCACGTCGCCGCCCGCGTCCGGTGCGGCCTGGCCGGCCAACCGCCAGACCCGCTCGCGGACTTCGGCCCGTGCCTGCCGGACGGCCGCCAGTGCCCTTGGGCCGGCCGCGGCAAGGGTGTCGGCCAGCCGGGAGACCGTCGGATCCGAGGCCACCGGCCCGAACACACCCGGCTCGGCCCGAAGCATCGCCACGTCCGCCAAGCAGTCCCCGCCCAGCGCCACGGCGAGCGCGAGATCCAGCAGGATCTTGCCGGGGTCGTGCACCGCTCTCGGCTTGCGCCACGGCGCGAGCGCCGCAGACAACGTGGAGGCCAGGCCGGTGCGGCGCGCTGTCAACAGAACCCCGCCGGCCTGCGAGACGACCCTGCTGCCGCCACCCGACACCCACACACGCGGGTACGACCCGACACGCTCACTCACCTGGGAAGTGCCTCCGACGGGCGCGGGAACAAGGGCCTAGACAATCATCATTCTCGCAGGTCAGAGGCATTTTCTGCTTTGCTGATCACCTACCGGACAGCCCGCTTCGTGAAAGCGCGAGGCTAGGCCGTTCCTGCCGGCGACGCGACCACATAGCCCCGGGAGAGGCTGTCCCCAAGCGGGACAGCCTCTCCATCAGCAAGATCTACATCAGGCTTCTACGCGTGCGCCGTGGCCCGGTGTGGGAGCTCCCGGCCGGGTGCGGGCGGCAGCCCGATCCGAGCCAGGCCGGGGTGGTCGGCGTCGGGCGCATCGAGGGACTTCGCGTGCTTGGCCACATCGACGAAACCGGGTCCGTGGATGGTGAGTTCGAAGTCCTGATGCGCCTTGGCGTCCGGAGCGAACGGCAGACGGATCCGCTCGTCCGCGATTAGACGGCGCACCTCGGCCCGGCTCAGGCCGAGGCCGAGCTGGAGCAGCCGCTCCACCCGGACCGGCGCGGGCAGCTCGAAGCGCACCTGCACCGAAAGCGGGTTCGGGTCGTCGAGCGCGTACAGCGGCGTGCGGGTCTCCAGCTCCCACGTCCCGGTCCAGTCGAGCCGGTACCGGTTCTTCGCCGCGAGCGACGCGCTCATCACCAACTCCCGTACCGCTGCCGGGTCGTTGTTCTCGTACGCCACCAGCCGAGCCGGCTCCAGCGTCGAGACGTGGACGCGTTCGTGGACGGGCACCTTCGAGGTCCGGTCGCACGTCGCGCAGCTCAGCAGCAGCCAGACGTCGAGCAGCTTGCCGTTCGCGTTGGCGCGGATCTTCCCCGAGGCGCGGTGCCGCATGCCGGGACAGTCCGGGCAGGACCGGACGACGGTGGGCAGGGCGGACTGACGCACGGCCCACAGGGCCTTGCGGTCGGTATTCATGTGTGTTGGATGCTTTCAGGACTCAGCAGGAGGGCATGCCGAACTCACTCGGCGGCTCCCGCTCTCTGACGGGTGCTCACGAGGGGCGCGACCCATCACCCCGGGGCCGGGTCTTCAGGCTCCGAGGTCGATCGCGCGACAGGTACGTACTACGTGGCAGTCATCAAAAGTCCATGGGGGTGATCATGATCGAGACGGCGGCCCGCGGCAACCGAATTTCCCCGTGCCCTCCGCCGGTGGTCGCGCGCCGCTCATCTCATGGAACTCCAGCCGCTGCCCGTCCATCCCGGTCGGACTCCCAGACGCTCTGCCGGGGGTTCGGCTCGTGGTTCGGCACGGGGGCCCGGGGCGGGTTCGGTCCGCGGTGCGGTTCGGCGCCCGACGCCGTCTCCGCTTACCACCTGTTTGCGCTGCTCATCGGGGTGACGGGCCGAACTCACCACCTCGACTTACCTTCCTTGGCCCCTGCCTGCTGGTTGTGGTGGGTGGGTTGGGGCGTTGGTCGGTGTGGCCGGGCGCTGCGCTGTGCTCTGGTTCTCGCGTCCGGCTGGTGCCGGCCGCTCGTGTGGGTGGGGTGAGGCGGGCGGCGGTGGCGGTCAGGCGGCCTCTGGGGGTGGTGGCCACAGGAGACGGACCTTGCCGTAACGGGCGCGGGCGGCGTCCGCGCTGAGTCCGAGCGCCTCGCCGATCGTGGCCCAGGTGACAGCGGAGACGGGAGAGCCCGACCCTGCAGGGTCCTGACACCCGAACTGTGGAGGGCTTACATGCCCACGGACCGTCCGCCGTGACGCGGCGGACCATCCCGGCGGGCATCGGGCTGGTCTGCGGCCCGCGCCGTCCCGGGTGCTGTGGCGTGCGGTGTGACCTCCGGCCGCCCGGTGTGCTGTTCGGCTGCCAGAACTGGCGGGCGAGGAAGGAGGAGGTCAGCTCACACTGGAGGCTGGACAAGGGGGGTACCTGTTGAACGACGTTCCAGAGCTTGGGCCCATGCCCCGGCGGGTCACCGTCAGTGCCGAGCAGGCAGGGCGGCTCGTGGCCGAACAGTTCCCGCAGTGGGCCGCGTTACCGGTGACGGCTGTGGAGAACGGCGGCTGGGACAACCGGACCTTCCGCCTGGGCGACACCATGGTGCTGCGCCTGCCCAGCGCGCAGGAGTACGCCTTGGCGGTGGAGAAGGAGCACCGTTGGCTGCCCGAGCTGGCACCGGCTCTCCCGCTGCCGATCCCGGTGCCGCTGGCGAAGGGGAGTCCTGGCGCGGCCTACCCGTTCGCGTGGTCGGTCTACGGGTGGATCGACGGCACGCCCGTGACGTTCGAGGCAGTCGTCGATCCGATCCGCTTCGCCGAGGGCCTGGCCGGCTTCGTCGCCGCGTTGCAGAGCGTCGACGCCTCGCAAGGGCCGCAGCCCGGCAAGCACAACTGGTTCCGTGGAGCGACGCTGCGGACCTATGAGGCGCAGGCGCTCGGTGCGCTGGACGGGCTGCGCGGCCACGTCGGCGTCGCGCCGGCACATGAGTTGTGGGCTCAGGCGCTCGAGGCGCGGTGGGACGGGACCGACGTCTGGTTCCACGGCGACCTTGCCAAGGGGAACCTGCTCCTTGAGGACGGGCAGCTCGCCGCCGTCATCGATTTCGGTACGTGTGGCGTGGGGGATCCCGCGTGCGACCTCGCGATCGCGTGGACCCTGCTCTCGGCCGACGGCCGCGACGTGTTCCGGCAGCGGCTGGGCGTCGACGACGCGACCTGGGCGCGCGGACGCGGCTGGGCGCTGTGGAAGACGCTCGTCTCGTGCGCCGACAGCCTGGGCCAGGACGGCGCTGACGCCCGTGACGCGCGACGCGTGCTCTCCGCAATCCTCACTGATCGAGGCTGAGGGTCGCCGGGGCGCGTGGACCCACACCTATCCGCTCCCGCGCGTCGGCGCCCTGGGCGCCGTCCCCGCCGCGCCCCTGGGTGTGACCTGCGTGAGATCGGCTTGGCATGCTTTGGATCTTTAGCCCGGCTTCGTTGGACCAATGTGGGCCGGTCCAGGTGTCGGGTTCCGCTCGTTTCGCCCGTGTCGGGTGGCGCCCGGTCGGGTTGCTCTGTGTGTTCGCCGTGGGCATGCCATGCGAGTGGGATGGAGGGCAGGGCTTCGGCGTAGTCGGATGGCGTCCGGTTCGCTCAGCCCGAGAGCGGTTGGGCGGCTGAGACAGTGACCCGGTCGCCGAAGCGGCCGCGCAGGTCTGCCTGGGCGCTGGACAGATTTCCGCTGACGCCGACCTCCACCACGCCGCGGGCGAAGCTCACCTCCGAACCGTCGCCCACCATGACGATGCTGTAGTCGCTCGTGTGCCCTATCAGTGCCGTTACCCGGTTTCGGGTGGCGGCCAGCTCGCTGATCGAGCGCGGCGCATCGCGCAGGTCCACGCGCACGCTTAGACCCAGGTGAGCGAGGGCGGCGTCGAAACCGCCACCGCCCGGCTTCCGGTAGACGATGACGCAACCGTCCGGAACGTCCACCGTCAGGCCCGCGAAGACATCCTGGTAGGAGCCGCTGAGGCGTGAGACCGCGTCCGCGGCCGTGTCCAGCTGCTGCTGGTCCGGTCGGCCCGAACTCGGCGGAGGGCTTGCGGTGACGCTCGGCGGAGGGCTTGCGGTGACGCTCGGCGTAGGGCTTACGGCGACGGCAGGCGCGGCGGCACTTGTCGGCACAGGAGCGGACGGCGCGACATTGGTCTGTCCAGCACAGGCTGCGCAAGCCAGCAGAGCGGTCAAGGCCACGGTGACAGCGGTCAGGTGTATCGGCGTTGGGGTACGGGGCATCGGTCCAGCCTCACTTCATCGGCGACGGCTGGTGATCGTACGCGGGCGCGAAGCGACGTGCGTGCAGAAGGCAGGCACGGCTTCCAAGATCACGGAGTTCTCTGCGCCCCGTGACCCGAGTGGAATCCCGTGCCTGCCGACGCATCATCCCCGATTCCGGCTGCCCTCGACCAGCTCCACGAGTAGCCCGAGGCGGCTGCTGGGGAGGTGCCTGGTCTGCTGGAGCGGTTAGCGCAGGTGCCGGACCCCCGTGATCCGCGTGGAGTGCGGCACGCGCTGGCCGTGGTCCTCGCTCTGACGGCTGTGCAGTGCTGGCCGGGGCGACCTCGCTGCTGGCGGTCGGCGAGTGGATCGCGGACGCCCCGCCGCACGTGCTGGAGCGGCTCGGAGTGCGTCCCGATCCGGTGCTGCCCAGGCGGCTGGTGCCGGCCGAGGCGACGGTCCGCCGGCTGCTCGCGCGCATCGACGCCGACGCCCTGGACCGGGGCGGTGGGCGGATGGCTCGCCGACCGCCGACCCGCGGGCTCCGGGCGGCCCACAGGGCCAGCCCGCCGCAGGCGCCGCAACCTTGCCGCACACGCCCACCCGCCACCCACCAAGACGGGAAGGGCGTCAGAAGAGGTTGTCAGGGGTCTTCGGGACGCTTGATAGGTGCTCTGACCTGCGCACGAAACTCCTGGCCGAGCACGGCCCGCTCCTGGACAACGACTCCTTCTACGTCACGATCGTCCCGTGAGCCGTACTCGCCAAGGCCGGAGGACAACCAGTGCCGATCCTGTTCGAGTTCTGCACCGAAGCCAGGCCCGACAACGGTCTCATCGAGGTGTACGACTCCGACGCCTACCTCACCAACTCCGAGGCCGTCAGGCAGAGCTGGGACACGGTGGTGGCGGGCACCGGTACCCAGATCTATCTCCGCAGCCTCCAGAGCATCGCACCTGCCGAGATCCTGGTACGGGTGTGGGACGGCCCTGCGCCGGCCGACAGCACCTGGATCGCCGACGGCGAGCGCTTGACAATGCTCGACAGCCCCACCGGCGAAGTGGTCATCCGCGCGTTTGCCCCGGACATCGCTGGTCACTTCCAACTGCCCCGCCCGGGCGTCTACGAAGGCCGCGTGTCCTGGAAGGGGCGACATGAGGCCGCCGCGCAGGAGGCGGGCCTTCACACCGCACTCGGCGCGGCGGAACCGCGGTCGCAGGCGGATACCGACGCGATCTGGGCAGCCCACCGGGATGTTTTGGAGAGCTACCGGATCGACCTGTGGTGGACCTCCGAGACCGTGCACTACTAAGACTAAGAATAGAAGCCCTGGTACCAACGCCACGGGTGTGGCACCGCCCTCACGGCGGTGCCACACCCGTTGGAACAGAACAACTTCCGCTTGCCGGGCGGTGTTCGCTAGGTTCAAGGCCCACACCGGCGGGCGCTGCGCCAGTCCTACCGGCAGGGCAGGGTGTCCTGGGTCATCATCCCGGTCTACCTCCCGACGCCGCTGGTCGGCGACGACGGCACGGCGGCCGCCGACCCGGCCGAGGTGAAGGACGCCGGCGCGGCGGTAAAGGCCGAGGCTGACGCCGAGATGGAGGCCTCCAGCTTCCGCACGATCTGGCGGGTCCTGCGCGCCCTGGCCGCGCACGACGCCCGGGTGGTCGGCCGGATCACCGAGCTGCGCGTCCACCGCGCCCAGTCCGCCCCGCTCACCACCGAGGCCTCGGCCGCCGACGGCGCGGCCGGGGCGGGTGAGCAGCAGCCGGCGGCGCCGGTGGAGTCGCCGGTGGACTGGTTGCGGATCGACGCCCGGCGGCACGCGGCGCGGATCCTCCAGACGGTGAAGCTGCGGGCGTTCAACCCGCGGGCGGTCGAGTGGCAGCGCATGCACGCCGTCGCCGCCGCCTTTCACCTCGAGCACGGCCACCTCGACCCCACCGACAAGACGGAGCAGGGCGAGCTGATCTCCTGGCTCGACCGGCAGCGCTACCTGAACGGCCAAAGCCCTGCTCGACCCGGCCCGGATCAGCGAGTTGGACGCGCTCGGCATGATCTGGTCCAAGCACGCCAACGCCTGGGAACGCGGCTACGCCTACGCCCGTGCCTGGGCCGCCCACCACGGCCACCTCGCGATCCCCGCGACCGAGAAGCTGGACGGCTACGCGGTCGGGGCGTGGATGCGCCGTCAGCGCAAGGCCGCGGGCCTCACTGGCGACCAGGTGGCGAAGCTGGAGGCGCTGGACGGGCTGTGGCGCCTTGAGCCGGACTGGAACCGCTCCTACCGGCGCCTGCTCGCCTACCTCGCCGCCGGCGGCACCCTCGACGGCCCCGCCAACCGCACCGGCCTGGGCGACGACCCGGCGTTCCGCCCCGGCACGTGGCTGCGCAAGCAGGACAAGGCCCGCACGGGCCGCCTCGTCCCACTCAGGCCAGGGTGGCCCGAGCGGCCCGCATACCACCGGCGAACTGGCCCGGGCCTGGGACCTGACACCCCCGGGAGTCTCCCGGCACCTCGCGCTGCTGCGCTGCACCGGTCTGCTGACCACCCGCCGGCACGGGCGGTACGTCAGCTACACGCTCGACCCGGCGTCGCTGACCATGCTGGGCAGTGACGTGCTGGCCGCGGTTCTGTGCTGACCCCGGCGGCGGCTCCATGCGGTCTGCCGGGCGCGACGCGGACCGCTCCACGACAGGATTCGCGGTTTGTTCCGCATGGCACCGGCTCTAGCTCCTAAGCTGCTCAGCGGCGATGTAACGCAGTGTCAGAGTCGGGGTGGGGTACATGGACATTCCTCTGGTGGACGCCGTAGCGGCAGTGCGTGACGAACTGCTGGCCGCAGCAGCGCAGGGTGTGGACCAGGAGATCCAGTTCGCGGTAGGGCCCGTCGAGATGGAGTTCCAGGTCGAGCTGCGTGCCGACGGCAAGGCAAAAGGCGGATTCCGCCTGTGGGCGGTCTCCGCAGAGACGGAGGCAGGGGTCTCCCGGGGGCGGACGCACCGGGTCGCGTTCACGCTGACGCCGAAGAGTGCGAGCGGAGCGGACCTGCTGATCAGCGGGCCCCTGGGAGCCGAGGACGGGCCGGGCGACACCAGTCGGCACATCCCGCACTGACGGTGCGTCGGGAGCAGGGAGTCGGTCGCCGAGAGGGCTGGGGGGTCAGTGGTGGACGAGGCGAGGCTGGTGGCGGTCACCGGGGCGGGCGGGCGGGGATCGGGGTACGCGGTCGGGCCGCGGCTCGTCCTGACCTCGGCGCACGTCGTGGCGCGGAAGGGCGCGCGGGTGAAGGTCTTCCACCCGGGCGGCAACCGGCAGTTCGTGGGCGAGAGCGTGTGGTGCGGGACACCGGGCGACATCGACGACGCCGCTCTGGTCGTGGTGACCGACGCCAGCTGGCGGCCGCCGTCGGGACCGGATGTGCGCTGGGGGCGACTCGCGACCACGCGGCCCGGCCAGGAATGCGAGACCTGGGGCGTGCCCGAGCTGATCCAGCGGCGCGGCACGGCGGTCGAGGCCAGTCAGCAGCGCGGTCTGCTCAACCCCGGCACTGGCTTCGTCAACAACCACTACGTCATGGACCTGCGTGCGCACCCGCCGAGCTGGCCGTCCGACGCCACCTCACCCTGGGGAGGGCTGTCGGGCGGTGCGATGTTCTGCGACCGGTTGCTGACCGGTGTGGTCCTCGCGGAGTCGGCGCACTCCGAACACGCTGCGCTGAAGGTCGTCCCTGCCTACGTGCTTCACCACGACGATTCGTTCCGTGCCGCCCTGGCCACCCACGGTGGGGGACGACCGCAACTGGAAGCAGTGGAGTTCCAGGACCTGGCCGCCGTGGAGCCCACCCTCAACAAGGGTCCGGCCTCACCGGCGGCGCTGCTCACGGCGGACCGGCAGACGGTCCCGTTCCGCGGCCGGGTCGAGCTGATGGACCAGTTGAGGGCCTGGTGCGACCTGGGCGGGTTCGGCGCCTGGCTGCTGCACGGGCCCGGCGGCCAAGGCAAGACCAGAATCGCCCGCCATCTTGCCGGCACCCTCGCCGAGGAGAAATGGGCCGTGCTGTGGCTGCGCGCCGGGGCCACCGCAGCAGAGCTCCGGGGCCTGAGACGCGCCGCCAAGCCGCTGCTGATCGTCGTCGACTACGCGGAGGCGCGCACCGACCAGATCGCCGGACTGGTGGAGGCCGCCGCCGAGCACGGCGGCGGCAGCCCGTTCAAGGTCCTGCTGCTGGCACGGACGGCCGGTGACTGGTGGAGCCGGGCGAAGAACCTCACCAGCATCACGGAGAGCTACCTGGAGGGCACCCCGGACGTCGCCCTCCCCCCGCTCGATCCCGACCCCCCGGACCGGTTGAAGGCCTACCAGGACGCGGCGAAGGCCTTCGCTGGCAGCCTCTCGCGGGTCAAGGGCTACGAGCACCACAACTGGCCGCGCGTGGCCGCCAAGCTCCCCGTTCCGCAGCTCACCCGAGAAGGCCTGGGAAATGCACTGACCCTGCAGATGACGGCCCTTGCCGACCTGCTCGACGAGGCCGATAGGCCCGGTTCCCTCACGACCGTGCCGCGCCCGAGCGTGGAAGAACGACTGCTCGGCCACGAGACCCGCTACTGGACGCGAACGGCCGGCTCCGAAGGCCTGACCGGGATGCTCGAGGCCACCCTGCACGACGCGGTCACCGCAGCCCTGCTCGTCGGTGCCTCCGACGGCGCGCAGGCGGAGGCCACCCTGCGGCGCTTGGCCCGGCTGGCCGAACTGCCGCGCGACCGACGGGAGGCCGTCGCGCTCTGGCTGGTGGCGATCTTCCCGTCGCTGGACTCCGGCCGTCTGTGGGGAAGCCTCTATCCCGACCGGCTGGCCGAGCGGTTCGTCGGGCTGCGGCTCGAGAAGGACCCGGAACTGGCGGAGGACCTGGTGCAGGGGGCGGACGACCTGCAGGCCGCACAGCTGCTGACCGTCTACAGCCGGGCCGCGGCTTACCCCGAGGTCCGCGGTCGCCTGGACGACCAGCTGACCGGTCTCTGCGTGCGGAACGGCACCAGGCTCGTTCCGCAACTCATCGACGTCGCCATCCAGACCGAGCACCCCGGCCCGCTGCTGGCGGCATTTGACCGCATCACCGGTGACCAGCTCGCGCTGGACGAACTGCGACGCCTTGTCGACTGGGTCCCGGAGTCCACCCAGCGCCTCGCGGCCTGGGTGGCGAAGGCCGCCACGCTGCTCACGAACCGCACGCGCAACATCCCCCCGGGCAACCCGAACCGGCTGCCGCTCCTTGCCAACGCCTTGATCGAGCAGTCCAACAGACTCAGCAACGTGGGACGGCACGAGGAGGCACTGGCCGCGGTGGAGGAGGCCGTCGAGGTCAGCCGAACGCTGGCCGTGAGCGACCCATCGCACCTGCGCGACTACGCCAAGGCCCTCAACAACCTGTCGAACCGCTACAGCGACTTCGGGCGGCACGAGGAGGCCCTCGCGGCGATCGAGACCTCGGTACGGATCCACAGCCAGCTCACCGGGGCGCTGTTCTCGGAGATCTTCCCCAACAACGCGGCGGTGGAGGACCTGTCCGCTCACCTCTCCCGGTCGGAGGAGGGCCGGCTCAGCACGGCGGAGCTGCTCCTCGAATCCTTCGACGGCCATGCGATGGCGCTTAACAACCTCTCGGCCCGACTGTCCGTTATGGGCCGGCATCGGGAGGCGCTGGAAGCGGTCGAGCAGTCGCTGTTCGACTATCGTCTTCTGGTGGATTCCGATCCCGAGAAGTACCTCCCCGAGCTTGCCAGGATCACGGCCAATCACGGGGCCAGACTCGCGGCGGTGGGACGGCGGCAGGAGTCGCTCGCCGCGCTGGAAAGCGCACTCGCCAGTCTCCGGCCGATGGCCGAGCGCCGCCCGGATGCCCACCTTCCGGACCTCGCGATGGTCCTCGGGAACATGGCCGTGGAGTTGGGGGCGCTCGGGAGGAACGAGGAGGCACTGGCTGCGGCCGAGGAGTGCGTTGCCACCTACCGGGTGCTGGACCAGGGCCACCCCCGCGGTACCTATCTGCCAGTCCTGGCGCGGTTCGTCTCCAACCTCTCGGCCAGGCTGACCGCCGTCGGGCGGATCCAAGAGGCACTGGCAGCCGCCGACGAGGCCGTCACGATGTTCGAGCGCTTGGCGGAGGACTACCCCGACGCCTACCAGGCGGAACTCGGGACCGCACTCGACCGGAGGTACATGCGGCTGACCGACCTGAACCAGCCGTACGATGCCCTGCAGACGGCGGTCCGCGCGGTCGACGTCTTCCGGGACCTGGCCGAGCGCTTCCCCGGCCGCCACCGAGCGGAACTCGCCCGGAACCTGCACCATCTCGCCCGTGCCCTCGCCACGCAGGGGCGGCGTCGGCCCAGTCTCGCCGCCATCGACGAATCCCTCGCTCTCCACCGCGCGCTTGCCGCAGCCGACCCCGGAGCTTACGAGGACCTGCTCGCCGCGTCGGAGGAACTGCGCGCCGGGATCGTCGCGTTGCCGGCTCGCAACGACGTGATCCTGGAGACCGTGGATCAGGTGAAGGCCATCATCGGCGAGCAACTCGGGATCGACCCGGACGACATAGGCCCGGACGAGGGACTCGTCGACGAGTTGGGCGCGGACGAGCTGGACATGGTGGAAATCGTCATGGCTGTGGAGAGCGCATTCGGCATGGACATCCCGGAGGAGCAAGCCCGGGAGATGGTTACGCCCCAGCACCTGGTCCGCGCCGTCCTGGCGCATCTGCTCTGACTGGTTTGCCTGCCTCGCCGGTGGCCCTGCACGTACGTCAGTGACGGACGAACGGGAGGTCGGCCGACCGGACGCGGTCGCGGGGGTCGGCCCCGCGCAGGACCACCTTCAGGGCGCGGGCCGGGTCGGCGGCGTGGGCGTGGGAAAACCAGGCCATGTTGGCCTCCACGACGGCCCAGCGGTGGCCCGGGAGGTAGGGGACGACGAGACTGCCGACGTCCAGGACGACGGCGCTTGGGAGGGATGGGTGGCCGGCTCTCCCGGCCTCGGAGTACTACGGCGGCTCCGCCCCGTCCCCAACCGATCGGCGGTTGATGCGCCCACCCGAACTACCCCGTCACCTGTCAAGCCGGGATACTCCGCGAGAACGACGGATTCCTGGTTGCGCAAGGCCATCAGTTGCTGGTCGCCCCGGCACATGCTGGAGTGGAAGGAGGCACAAAATGAGCCTCGCACCCCTGACCTGAAGAAAGTCGGATCCGTTGCGCCCCGTTCAGCCAGCGGCGAGATCCGGCCTTGACGCGCGGCCTGCCGCTGCACCATCCGCGGAATCCGGATCTGGAGCGCCCGGCAACAGTCGGACCGGCGCCCGGCGATTCAGGCGCGACAGCCGTCCTGGAACTTCGGTGCAGGCCCGGAGACGGAACGAAAGGACCCGGTCGTGAAGATCGAGAAGATTGACAACTCCCGACTCGCGACGACAGGAAAGGAGTTGCGCGACATAGCGGCTAGCGACGCCGACTGGATCGTCCGTAGCGCGGACGACTTGAGGCAACTTCGCGCGGCCGGCGGCAACGCTTTGGCTAAGCTTCCCGTAACGGACTTCGAAGCGTTTCTCGGGACCCTTAAATTCGCCAATGGGGGTGTCGCCGGTGGATGCTACAAGCCGTTGATGTCAACTCTCATGTTGTCGGAAATCTTTGAAGTGTTCGCCCACTTCGGTATCAGTGCCGGATTGCTGGCGCATCAAACCGACAGCTCGGACTCCTGTCAGGAATGCACTTGCGACGATGCCTTTGAGTGCAGTTTCGATTTCTGGTCTTTCTGCAGCAGTCTGTGTGAATCCGGAGGCCAGTGATAATCAATCCCAGACTCTGTACTGACTTCGGCTCACCAGACCGCGTTTGAGAACTCCAGCGCCGTAGATCATGATCACGGATGCCGAGGCTGCTCGTCGGTAGCCGCGTATGGCTGAGACCTGGGACGAAGTGCGGCTGATCGCGGACGGATTCGAGCGTGTGTACGTTGAGTTTGGAGTGTGGCCGTCGGGGACGACGGCGTTCTCGATGCACTTCGCGCCGGTGGGGTCGTCGTCGTTCACGGTGCAGTGGTTGAGCTTGCCGAAGCGCACCGAAAACCGGGTACCGCCGACATCGGCGAGGCTGTGCGCGGCCCGCTGCCCCACGGCCCGCTGATCGACCGATGCCAGCCCTCCCGCCGCGCCAACAGCGTCATTGCCCCCGAGCACCTGCCGATCTGGCAGGCCGAACAGGCCTTCCTTACACGGCTGCGAACACCCCGGCATCGCCCCCGGCCGGCGAGCCCACCTGGACGCCCAGCTCCACGAGGTCGGCCTCGTGATCCGGAGCACCGACCAGTGACCGTCACGGGCGGACCGAGCTGGCCCTGCGGGAGGTTCCGACTCGCGAGGACGGCGAGCCGGTCGATGCGCGCCAGTGCCTGGTGCGCATCAGCGGGGTCGACCGCTTCGCGGAGCGCGGTGGCGGTGTGTCGGGCCAGGGCGGCGTCGGCCTCCGTGAGGTTCCGTGTCCCGTCGGCGAGTTGGGCCTGAGCCTCGTGGACGACCCGCTCGTCTTCCCCGGTCATGGTCGCGACCGACTGGGCGACCGAGGTGGAGTTCACGCTGCCTGGCGGCCGGCGCATGGTGTGCCCGGACGCGGTGCTCCAGGCCCCGGGGGATCGGGGTGCCGGTGCGGGTGGTCGAGGTCGAGTACTCCGCCATGGCGCCGGAGCGGGTGGCGGCGAAGTTCACCGCCTACCGCGAGCTGTTCCGCACCAATACCAAGGACAGCGACCCGGCCCTTGCTGACCAGGACCCGGCCGACCGTACGGTGTACTGGTGGCGCCGCCCCTGGCCGGGCCGCACCGGCCCGGGTACCGGCCGGTCGCCCTGGTCGTCACCGGTGCCGGACCGGTAGCGCTGGGGTCTGGCAGCATGCGGTGGGAGGGATGACGCCTACACGCTTACGGTCTGCCCACGGTTTCCCCGCCAGAACGCGGTCACTCTAGGTCAGCCAGGCCGCTCTCGGTCAGAAGAAGTCGTGTGAAGTGACGTTGTGGCCGCAGCCGTGCCTTGCGCAGTCGAATCCTCTCGTCACAGTTCTTGGAAATTCGAAGTCCGGACACCTGTGGCAGACGTGGCAGGGGAAGACGTCGGGGCCAGGATCGGAGTCACCGTCCGACAGCAGGGATCGTGCCTCGCCATGGAGCGACTGGAGCCGCTCTCTGACTTGACCGAGGTCGCCCGCAATCCGCTCCAGGGCCTTCTTCTGGGAATCTGTCAGGTCGTCGGCAGAACGCATCGCCACACTCCGTTGCCGTTGACGGCCTCTCAATGGCCGCCAGGGATGCCCTTATGGTGACTCCAGATACGCATGTGTGCACTTTGAATCACCACGAGACATGCGTGACAAAGGTTGTTACAGTCCGGCAGGACCTGCCCTCCTGCAACTGTGGGAAAAGCACATGAAGGCGAAGTTCCCGGACACCTTCGCGGTCGAGAAGCCGCAGGCGAAGACCTGGTGCAGGGCCTGGTGACCCGGTGGCAACCGCGCGGCGCCCTGGTCTCCCGCCCCGGCTGTGGTGTCGCCGGAGCCGGCCGCCTCGGTCGCTCCGGTCGCTGCGCCCCGCCAGGCGGCCCCGCGGCTGGTCCGGCGGCCGCGCCGCACCGCGCGTCGTCGTCGCGTCCGGCGACGTCCTCGCGGGCCCGGAAGGCGGCGGCGAAGAAGCCGGCTGCGGCGGAGGGGCCGTCCGACTGGGAGCAGGCCGCGGCCGCGCGCCTCCCGGCAGGTCCCCTCGCGGTGGTGGAGGTCGCGCCGTCCGGCCGGGCGTTGGTGGCCTACCTCGCCGACGGCACCCAGGCGCCGACCGCGCCGTCCGGGCGCACGCTGGTCGACGTCGTGGAGTGGGCGCTCGAGGTGAAGCTCGGCTCGCCCCGGCTGCACCGGCACGGCAAGGACGGCGACGCCCTGGTGGTGCTCACCGACGCCGCCCTGGCCGAGCTCGGTCTGCCGCCGATGGGCCGGGACGAGAAGAAGGAGTTCGTCCAGCGCCTGGGCCAGTTGCCGAAGACGCACAAGGCCGTCAAGCAGGTGGAGAAGGCCGGCTGGCTGCTCACCCAGCGCGGCCTCGGGCCGTGGGCGCGGGTCTACCGCACACCCGAGGACGGCAAGCGCCAGTGCGTGCAGCTGTGCATCCCCGGCTGGGGCGCGCTCGCCTCCGGTGGCTGGCAGATCCGCGACGGCCTGGACGCCGCCGGCCTAGCCCCAACGCCGTGTAGCGGCCTCGACGTGGAGCTCAACGACATCGCGTGGATGGGCGTCGAGCTGTAGACCCGGGGCCTCGCACCCGATCGCTCTGCCCCCGGCGGCGAGGAACTGCTTCCAGGCCTCGTCGAGGTTGGGGAACAGCCCCACGTCGACGGGCACGAGAACCGGAAATAGGTGGGCCTGCCCTGGCACGTCACCACCGCCTCGCGGTTGGACGAAGCGCTGAATTCCGTCCATCGGGACCGGCCGAACCCGGCGTAGGTGTCCTCGTTGACCTCCGGTGCCCGGAGCCGAGGGTCGGTCCCGATGGCGAACCGGATCGGGAAGTCCCCGCCGTCGGTGATCGAGCAGACCCACACCGGGTCGAACGCGGTTGTCGCCCGTTCCCGGAAGCACCCGCCGGACGCGCCGGGCGCCGTGAACCCGGGCAGGCCGCAGGCTGCTGGCAGGACGACCTTGCCGCATCCTCGCCGTGTCGCAATGCCGTTGGCCGCCGCTGTGGCGAACCGCGCCATCGTCTCGGCCTTGGGCTCGGTCCCGTCGTACGTCGTGACCGCGACCCGAAGACCCCTGCCGCACTCGCCCGGAAGCAGCGCCCATGCCAGCGCGACCACCTCGATTCCGTGGCCTGGCGCCAGCCGTTTCGCGAATCGCGCAGCAGGGCGACCGCTCCGGGGATCGCTATCGAGGTCGGCCATCGCTCGATCCGTCCGTCGAGGGGCCGTCACAGAGTCGGCTCCTCGACGGAGGCGATCAGAGAATCGGCTCGCAGCCGATTGCCTTGCCCCCGGCAGCAAGGAACTGTCGTACGAGGTCCTTTTGGTCGGGGAACAGAAAGGGCTTTTCGAGGTCGTTCGCGTAGCCGCCGTTGACGGTGAAGAAGACGTCCTTGCCCTGGCAGGTGGCGACGAGTGTCCCACCCGCGACCCAGCGGGCCCGTCCGACATCGGACGACTCCTTGCCGTCCTTCTGAGGCAGGGCGGTGGTCCGCGGCTCGGTCGTGATCGCGAAGACCTGTGCCCGGCTGTCGTACCTCGGGTTACCGCCGATCGTGCAGGACCAGATCGGGCCGAACGCGGTGGTGACCTGTTGCGGCATGTGCCACTGGGCCTCGGGGTTCTTTGCGGGTGCGAACCCGGGCAGGCCGCAGAGGTTGGCCCAGTCCGGGTCCGTCTCGGCCCCCTTCGCCGACAGGCTCTTCGGTGGCGACAGCTTCCGGCCTCCGCACGAGCGCGCCTTGGCCACCCCGTTGGCGAAGGTCACGGCCAGGGCGGCCCTGGCCTCGTCATGGCCCTTCTCGCTGGTGTACACCTCGGTGCGTACGCCCTTCTGGCACCCCTCGGGGAGCACAGCCCACGCGGCGTCAGGGGTCACCGAGCCGGCCGTCTCGCCGGAGAACAATCGGGCATCCGATGCGGCCAATGTGCCCGGGCCGTCGCCGGTGTTGAGGAGGATGTCGAACTGTACGACCTTCTCGGAAGTCTCGAACAGGCCGGATCGGACCGTGGCGGAGCAGCTGTTCCCGGTAAAGTCCGCCGTTGGCGAGTAGCCTCGCTTGTCCTCGGTGATCCTCCCCGGCCCCAGCAGGTCGTGCACCTGGTCGGCGGTGGCGGCGCCGTCGCAGACGCTGTCCGGGCCTCCGAGGTTCGTCATTCGGTACAGCACGAAGCCCACCGCTCCGACCGGGACGAGGGAGAATGCCAACAGCACCACCGCCAGCCGAATCCGCAGCCTCCGCGTGGTGAACCCGCGCCGATTCAGCGCGGCACCGACCTTGCTGGCCGGTCCTGCGTTGTCGTCGGGAGGCCCGCTCTTGTTTCCAGTTCCCACGGTGCTCACGACCTGCCGAAGACGGTGCGATAGGTGTTGTTGATCCCGACGTCGTAGGCGGTACCCGCGTTCGCCTGCAGCTGCTGGGGGATGCCGCCGTCGAGGTCCAGGGTCTTGCGGTCGTATCCGGACATGATCATCTTGTAGTTGATCATCGCGTCCCCGGTGTCGATCTTCGACTTGACGCCGTCCGCGTACGCGGCGGTCCCGATGTCGACGTAGCGCTGCGCGACGTCGCCCACTCCCGGAATCAGGTTCGCTGGTGTGCCGAGCAGGTGGTAGTTCATCTTCGCCTGCCAGTCCGCGGTTGATTTCTCGGCGTCCGCGTGGTCGACGGCGGCGTCGGCGTACACCGCGTCGAGTGCGCCGAGGGTGGCGGCGGAGTTGTGGATGAGGGCTTCCAGCTCGGGCTTCGCATGGCCTGTCGCATCGGGCGTCATGACGTCCCGGCCGAGCCCGTCCAGGCGGCGGGCGATCTCCCGGGTCTCCGCGTGCTGGATGACGGCGAAGGACGCCGGGTCCTCGGCGGAACCGCGGATGAGACGTAGGAGTTGGCCCTGGGTGACGGTGAGACCGCTGGGTTCGGAAGGGCCGTGCAGCGGCTTGCCGAGGATCTCGTGCATGTCAGCGGCGTAGTCGGCGATCATGTCGGCCATCGGCCGGCGGAGTCCGGCCGGAAGGGACGTCTTGTCCCCCTGACCGGTGCCAGCGAAGGACTTCATCGTCTCGTCCATGATCTGCGACATGACCTTGTCGTGGGGGCGGACGACCGGTTGGTCGCTGTGCGGGTCCCGACCGGTCGTGGCCGCCTCCAGAGCGTAGCCGAACGCAGTACGTGAGGGCGTGAAGTCGGCGACGGCGTTCTGGTCGCTTCCTTGGGCGGGCCACTTCCGCTCGTGCAGCAGGTAGTCCAGGTTCTTGCTCTTCGCCGGGTCGAAGAAGTCCTTCGACGCCCCGGGGTTGTGGCTGAACGCGTTCATCAGACCGCCCATCGGGTCGGACTGGTTGGTCCCGCCGTTCCACTTCGGGCCCCAGAGGTCTTCGCCCTTGGCCTTGCTGGTGCGCTCGAAGTCGACCAGGTCGTTTCCGGCTTTGAGCAGGAACGCCTTGTCGAACCTCCCGCCCGCACCCAGCAGCGAGGTGAGCGCCGGGTAGTTGTCGTTCCAGCCTGCCGCCGAGTCTCCGGGCCGGCGTGCGGCCTTCAGGAGGCCGTCCTCCCAGTCCTTGCCCATGCCGCCGTCGCGGGTGGCCGTGGCGAGGACCGTCGACAGGTTGCCGTAGACGTCCTGGTAGCCCTTGGCGTTGTGGTTGCCGTGGGCGAGGTCGCCGTAGACCTTGGAGTACTCCAGCAGGGCGTCCGGGCCGGTCTTGCCGCCGTAGTTGAGGCTGTTGAGGAGGGTGGTGGAGAAGTCCTTGTTCTCCGCGTTGGCGGCCATGATGTCCTGCAGCTGCTTCAGCTCCGGATCGCTGAGGCTGCCGGCCTTGGACATCAGGTCCTTGGCCCGGTTGGCGTCAGCGATCGGGCCAGCGCCGTACGGCTTCGGGTTGAATGAGGTGGTGCTGGTGCCGATGTCGCTCTGGAGGGCGGTGGCGGCCCTCTGATCGGCGGCGGTGGCCCGGTCGACGGCCTTGCCGAGGCGGGTGGAGATCGCGTCGGCCTTGGCCCGCATCTCGGTGTTGTACTTCTTGGCGGCCTCGACCCCGTCGGGGTCGTTCCGCGAGCCGGGCAGCGGGGCCCAGCAGACCTCGCCATCGGGGGTGACGGTCAGCTCCTCGGTCTTCGCGTCGTAGATCGCGGTGAGGAGGTCGTTGTGGGCCGCGCGGAACTCCTCGGCGGCGGTGGTGATGATCGCGGCGAGGGCGGTCGCGACTGCCGACGCCTGTTTGAAGTCGGTGTCCACCCCCTCCAGCGCCGAGTTCGCGTTGGCCGCCGCCACGCCCTTCCAACCGGCCCGCTGCGCCGTGCCGGTGAGGTCCTTGCGGACCCGGCCGTCCAGGGTGGTGAGGGTCTTGGCGACGCTGGACCAGGCTTCGGACGCCTCCGTGACCGCGTCCGGACGGGCTTCGTATAACTGCTTGAAGGACACCATGTGCCCGCTTCCCCCTTAGTGAACTGCCGTGCCGAACAGCTGGGCGTTCTTGACCTCGTTGGCCGTGTACGTCCGCTGAGTGGTGTCGAGGTTGGTGGCGATCCCGTCGATCCGGTCGTGCAGGGCTGTGCACTGCTTCAGCCACCGTTCGGTGCAGCTGGTGACGGCGCTGCTGAAGGCGAAACCGCAGGTACCCGCCGACGCGGCGCTCATGTACTCACTGAGGCCCAGCGTGAGGGGCCCGCTGTTGCTGTTGGCCTGGATGAGCTCGGTGGCGATCTGCCGGGCTATCCCGGCCGAGGCGGCGAGTTCGTGCGGGGAGTCCAGTTGGGTGGTCGCCATGCCGGGGGGCGCGGCTTTCCAGGGCGCTGTGTCGGCGCTCTTGGCGGGGTTGGCGTACGGCGAGGTGCTGGGCGGCGTGCCGGGTGTCGATGCCGTTGCCGGGGCGACCGGGCCGGTGGTGAAGTCGGGTTCTCCCATGGGTGTGTAGCTCTCCCTCCCTCTGTGTGGGGGCAGTTTGCTCTGCGCCACGCTGACCGTGTCGTGCCCCACTGTCGGTATACTGACGCACCCTCCGCAGCGGCGGTTGCACGCGGGGTGGGGGAGACAGGCCGGGGCGGGGAGGTCCTGTCACCCACGCGAACGGCACCCCGGCGTCGATCGCACGCTGCAGCATCCACCGGAAGTGCTCGTTCTTCGTCGCGAACGGCACCTCATCAGGCACACCGGCCGCCCGGCAGCGCTCGCGGTCGTCCGTCCACGATGCCGGCAGGTACAGCTCCCGGTCGATCAACGCGCGGCCCTTGGCCGAGGCGTAAGCCAGGAACGTGCCGATCTGGGAGTTCTCCGTCCTGCCCGCCGTCCCGGTGTACTGCCGCTGCACACCCGCCGACCGCGAGCCCTTCTTCAGGAAGCCGGTGTCGTCGCCGATCAGGATGCCGTCCTCGGCGCCGATGGTCTCCACGACGAAGTCCCGCACGTCGTCGCGCACACCGTCCGCATCCCAGTCCGCCTCACCCAGCAGCCGCTGCATCCCGATCGGATGCCCCTCGCCCGCCCGCTCCGCCAGCGTCCACCCGTTCTTCCGCTCCAGCGGCGCAATCAACCCCGCCATATACGCCAGGGCCCGCGCACGCGGCTCCGACCTGGAAAAACGCCCAGCGAACCGCTCATGCAGCCCAGACAGCGTCTCCTGCCAGGCCCCGATCTGCCCCACCCCGAGATCCACAGACACGACAGAACACAACCACAGTCACTGGCAGAACTCGCAACTGCCCTACCAGTAACTGTGATTGCAGTATTAGGTGGGTCTGATTGTCGGGCCGGTCTCGGCGAGGCGGCCGTCTATGACCGGACCGCTGGCCGCCGCTGATTACGTGGTGCGCCCAGTGCGGTCGTCGTACTCTTCGCGGGCGGCGATGACTTCTTCGATGTGCAGCACGGACCACTCCGTGAGCGCCTTCAGCGGTTCCCGTAGCGTCTGGCCGAGCGCGGTCAGCTCATACTCCACGTGCGGCGGCACCTCTGGGTAGACGGTCCGGCTGACCAGCCCGTCGCGTTCGAGGGTGCGCAGCGTCTGGGTGAGCATCTTCTCGCTCACGCCCGCCAGCGCCTGCCGGAGATGACCGAACCGGGAGGTCCCGTTCCGGCCGAGTTCGCCCAGCACGAGGACCGCCCACTTGCTGCCGATCTGGTCGAGCAGGTCCCGCGACGGGCAGCCGCGCTCGTATGGATCGAATGACGGCATGGGCCCGGTCACATTCTCGACAGCAGCCATACGGCTCACCTCAATGCTTTCGCTGTGGTAAGTACCGTACCAAGAAGTGGCTACTCCCCAACAGAGAGTGTGCAGGTCATTCTTTGTTCCATCCCGCGGCGGACGGACCGCGGCAGGCGTGCGAGGCACGCGCGGAAGGAAGGAATGACCATCATGCCGATCGTCGTCACCGGAGCCACCGGCCAGCTGGGCAGGCTCACCGTCGAGGCACTGCTGCGGCGCGGGATCCCAGCCACGGACATCATCGCGACCGGCCGGGACATCGCCGGGATCAAGGATTTGGCCGACCGAGGCATCACGGTACGCCGCGCCGACTTCGCGGACACCGACGGCTTGGCCGAGGCATTCGCGGGGGCGGAAAGGCTGCTGCTGATCTCGGCCTCGGTCCCCGTGGGCGAGCGGGTCGCCAACCACCGCCGCGTGATCGATGCCGCGGCATCCGCAGGCGTGTCGCTAGTGGCGTACACGAGCACGACGCACGCGGACACGGCCACCACCGTCATCGGTGCCACGCACAGCGAGACCGAGGCGTATCTGCGGGACCGCGGAATCCCCAGCGTGCTGCTGCGCAACGGCTGGTACCTGGAGAACTACACCAGCCAACTGCCGCAGATCCTGCAGAACGGCGCGGTCGTCGGCGCCGCAGGCGAGGGGCGGATCAGCGCCGCGTCCCGCGCCGACTACGCCGAGGCCGCAGCGGTCGTCCTCACCGCTGAAGGTCACACCGGCGCCGTGTACGAGCTCGGCGGCGACGAATCCTTCACCCTGACTGAGCTCGCGGCCGCGATCTCCGCTGCGGCCGGAACGCAGGTTACCTACGCTGACCTCCCGGTGGCCGACTTCGCCCAGGTACTGGCCTCCGCGGGCCTGCCCGCCGAGCTGGCAGAGGTCCTCGCTGACGCTGACCGCGGTATGAACCGCGGCGAGATGTACACCGACTCTGGCGACTTGCGCCGCCTGATCGGCCGCCCGCCCGTGACCCTGGCTGAGGCACTCGCGGCCGCCCTGCGTTACTGAGGTTGAACTCGTGATGTGGCCGGGTGCTCAGGTGGGTCTGATTGCCCGGCCGGTCTCGGCGAGGCAGCCGTCTATGCAGAGGACGTCCCTACGGTCCCCGGTATGACGAACCACCTTGCTTTTCCACGTCTGCTCCGGTCGGGCCCTGTTGGACTGGTGGTCGGGTTGCTGATCAGGCCGGTAGCGGGCGGCGTCGAAGAGATGGGTGAACGTGTGCTGCCAGGGCCAGCGATAGGGCAAATGGAGCGTCAGCCGACCGGGCCGAGCGGGCGATTCGGGATCGGACGCGAATCAGGGGGGCGCGCAAGATCCCGGTGGTGGCCGTCCCGTGGAAGGTCCCGGCGAACTCCAGCGGCCCGTAGTAGGTTTTGGGTGATGGCCCCCAGGGCCAGCAACGTGTTGTTCGCCTGGAAATTGCGGGAAGGCAGGCTGTGCGACACCTGCGCCCACATCACCCGCTGCGCACCCGTCAGGCCGAGGCCCGCGCCGCCGCTCAGGACGTCACCGAGACCGCCGCCCGTCTCCTGGCCGACGAGCAGCTGGTCGTCCTCCATGTCGAGTACACCCCGGGCGAGCCCACCGCTGCCGGAACGCCCCGCCCGCCGGCCGCCGCCCGCCTCACCGCGCTCGACCGCACCGGTGCCTCTACGACCGCGCGGTACGCCTGACCGGCCCCCGCGCCCCCGGCGCCCCCGCCCACGCCATCAACCCCGCCCCCACCCTGGACTACCTCACCAACCTGCTCACCGAGCGAACCGTCCTCATCTGGCCCCCCGGCGACCTCGACCCTGAGCCTGCCGAGAATGTCATCCATGCAGCTCAAGGACTTGCTCGGGGCTGCGGCAGGATGATCACTCGTGTTCCTCCGTCTGGCATACCTGACCGTTACCAACGCGTTCGCTGCCTTGAGGCTGCTGCCGATGAGCGACCGGGACAAGGATGTGGAAATCCTCTCCCTGCGCCACCAGCTCACCGTCCTTGAGCGCCAGCTCCGCGCAGACAGGGTGAAGTTCGCTCCGGAAGACCGCGCTTTGCTCGCCGCGCTCCTCGTTCCGCTGCCGCGCGAGGTCCTGCGTCGCCTGCGACTGCTGGTCCACCCAGACACCGTGCTGCGCTGGCACCGCGACCTGATGAAGCGGCGCCACGCCCGCCTCAGCCGGCCGAAGCGGCCGGGCCGCCCGCCCACCGCCCGCTCGATCCGCGTCCTGATCCTGCGCCTGGTGCAGGAGAACCCGTCATGGGGCTACAGGCGTGTGGATGGAGAACTCGCCACCCTGGGCATCAGGGTCGCCGCCTCCACCGTCTGGGAGATCCTCAAAGCCGAAGGCATTGACCCCGCGCCCGACCGCCGCACCACCCCCTGGGCTGACTTCCTGCGCTCCCAGGCCGACGCCATCCTGGCGTGCGACTTCGTCGAGACCATCACCCTGACCGGCCAACGCCAGTACATCCTCGCGGCCATCGAGCACGCCTGCCGCCGCATCCGCATCCTGGGCACCACCGCCCACCCCACCGCCCACTGGGTCAGCCAGGCCGCCAGGAATCCGGTCATGGACCTCGAGGACACCGGGGCCGCCGTCAACTACCTGATCCGCGACCGGGACGCGAAGTTCCCAGCTCGCTTCGACCAGATCCTCGGCCACGCCGGCATCCAGGTCGTGCTCTCCGGCATCCGCATGCCGCGCATGAACGCCATCATGGAGCGGTGGGTGCAGACCTGCCGCCACGAACTCCTGGACCGGTCCCTGATCTGGAACGAGCGCGCCTGCGCCACGCCCAGCGCGAGTTCGAGTACCACTACAACGCGCACCGGCCCCACCAGGCCATGAACCAGGCGGCGCCCCTACGCGTGGTGCCCGAGCCGATCATTGATCCCGGACGAAGCTCTCGCCTGGACATACGCCGACATGACCGGCTCGGCGGAGTGATCCACGAGTACCGCAACGCCGCTTGACCTGGCTGGATGAGATATTCGGCAGGCGCACGCCTGTACACGGCGCCGAAACGCCCTTCGACCCACATCTGTTGCCGGACACGCCACTGGCGGCGCTGGCCGCCGGGTGGCTCAGGGGCAGGGCTTCTGGTACGGCGTACCGCCGGGGACGTACCGCTCCCACTGATCTTTCGTGATGGTGTCGCCCACGGACCCGCAGATGGCCTCAAGGGTGTCGGGCTGGTCCGTGCCCCAGATGTCCACGGTCGCGCCGACCGTCGCGATGAGCTTCCCGTCGGGACTCACCGAGATCTCGGAAGACCGGACCACGCCCGTCCGACCCGTGGCAACCACGGCCTGGAGCGTCGGGACCCGCCAGTTGCTGATATCCCAGAGCTCGATATGCGGGTCCCTCGGGCCGACGGCGGCGAAGCTGTCTCCCGTGCCCGTCATAGCAAGGGTATGGCCGTCCGGGCTGAAGGAGATCCCGGGGCCGGTCCCGGGCGCTTGCACGACCACCGGCTCCGCGTCGCTCAGCCGGTCGCCATTGACCTCCCACAGCCTGGTCGCGCCCGTGGAGTCGGACACCGCCAGCAGGCGGCCGTCCGGGCTGAAGGCCGGCTCGGACACGCCCGCACCGGCGGTGAGCGGCTTCGGCGGCAGGGTGGCTGGCTGCCGGAGGTCGGTGGTGTCCCAGAGCTGCAGCGAGTCCGCGCCGCCACCGGCCAGCAGACGATGGTCGGGGGAGAAGGCCAGGCGCCAGACCTTGCTCGGCAGTACGGCGATCCGTCGGGGATGCGTACGGTCCGCCAGATCGTACAGCTTCACCGTCGGAGTGACCCGGCCGTCCAGGGCGTTATTCGTGTCGGACACCGCCAGCGTGCGGCCGTCGGACGCGAAGGCGAGGGCACCGGCGGAGTTGTCGAGGTCGTCGATGGTGGACAGCACGGCCGCGTCCGGCTGCTCGGTGCTGCGCAGGCGGACCACGGACTTCCCGTTCTGGTCCAGCTCGCCGGTGGCCAGGATGCGGCCGTCGGAGCTGAAGGCGATGCCGCCCGCGCCCAGTTGGCCGCTGCCGGGCAGGGCGGCGAGCCGGTGGTGCAGTGAGTCGCCGCTCAGATCCCAGAGTGCCCCGTCGCTGTCTCCTTCCCAGGCGAGCAGCCGCCGCGGGCCGGAACTGAACGCCACCGGCACGACGAACCCGCTCGGCGCCCGGCCCAGGCTGGCCGCTGCGCCGGACTGAAAGGGGTTGGTCACATCGGTCAGGTGCACCCCCCGTCCGGTGGCGGTGAGCAGCAGGCTCTTCACGGACTCGGCCAACAGCGGGTTGCCCGCGGGTATGAACAGGGCGGGGCCGGCGGTGTTGCTGGCTTCGTCGACGATGGGCTCGTCCATCGCGTTGATGTCGGCGACGTCGAGCGGATCGTGGCTCACCTGCCACAGCACCGCGGAGTGCTCGCAGGCGGTGGCGAGCAGGTGCCCGTCCGGGCTGAACGCGGCCGATATCAGGCGCGTTCGGCAGTCTGGCACGGCGGCGCGGTCCGCGGTCTTCGCCATGTGCGGCTGGGCCTGGTTCCGCACGTCCCAGAGCCGGAGCGCGTTGCCGTCGCCGTCCCCGGGTCCGGCCAGCAGGTGCCCGTCCGGGCTGAACGCCAACCGGTGCAGCGGCTTGTGCTGGAGATCGTCGGTGAGCGGGCCGCCGTCCAGCTTCGGCAGAGCGACCGGCCGGGCGGGCACGGCGAGATCCCAGAGGTGCACCGACTTGTCGGCGCCGGCACTGGCCAGCGTGCGCCCCGACGGGGCGAAAGTGAGCGAGTCGACCACTCCGGTGTGGCCGGTCAGCGCCGGGAGGGGCTTCGGCGCGGCCGGCTCGGACAGGTCCAGGAGCCGGACCGCCCCGCCGTTCGTACCGGCGGCGAGCAGGTGTCCGTCCGGGCTGAAGGCGAGTGACGTGACGCCCGGCTGGTCGGCCGCCGGGGGTATCGCGCGTTCCTTGGGGTGGGCGGGATCGCCAATGTCCCACAGCCGCACCGTCTGCTTTCCCTGCTGACCGGCGGCCGCGGCGACCAGCCGTCCGTCCGGGCTCAGGGCGACCGGACCGACGCCCGGAAGCTGGATACGTCCTTCGCTGAAGCCCGCCGTGCTCCAGAGCGCGACCGAGTTCCCGGTCGAGATGGCCAGGCGGCGCCCGTCGGCGCTCTGGGCCAGGTCCGCCACCCGGTCCTGGCCGTCGAAGACGCCGTCCGTCCCCACTGCGGCGAACAGCGCGGCCTTGTTTGCCTGCGGGTCGAGCCGGTACGCCGTCACAGCAAGCTGCTTGGCCAAGCCGGGCTGGCTGTTGCGCAGGTCGACGGCTTCGGCTGCGACCAGCTGGGCCACCGCGTGCTGCTGCTGGGCGCGGGATTCTTGCTGGAAAGCGAGTGCCAGACCGCCGCCGCTCACCGACAGCAGGGTCAGCACCACCAGGGACGCGATCGCCGCCCTCCCGCGCCGGACCCGGCGCTGCTCGTACTGCTTCGAGCGGTCGAGGAACTCCGCCAGCCGTGGCGGGAGTTCCTCCGCCCGGCCGGCCTCGGCAGCACTCTCGCGGGCGGCCGTCAGCCGGGTTCCGCGATACAGCAGCGAAGGGTCCTGTCCGGCCTCCCACCAGGCCTCGGCGTCGGAGGCGAGCCGCTGACGTGTGCGCAGCCAGTCGCGGTCCGCGTCCACCCACTCGCGCAGACGCAGCCAGCCGCGCAGGAGGGCGTCATGGCTCAGCGCGACGGTCTGCTCGTCCAGGACGAGCAGCCGGGCCTCGGCGAACCGGTGCAGGGCCCGCTCAGCCGCCGCGGGGTCGGGCAGCCCGTGCACCAGGCCGGCGCGATCGACCCGTTGGGCGGTGTCCACGCTCCGGTCGTCGACCCGGACCAGGCGGGGCAGCATCCGGCGGAGGGCACTGCGGCCCGCCTCGTCCAGCCGGTCGTAGGTGTCATCGGCGGTGTGGGCGATCGCCTGGGTGATCCCGCCGGTGGCCCGCAGCCCGGCCACGGTCAGCCGGGCGCCGTGGCGTTGCCGCCAGATGGCCCACAGGGTATGGGAGAGCATCGGCAGCGTGCCCGGCTCCGGGCCGGTGAGCTGGGTGGCGCCCAGTTCGTGCAGCAGGAGGTCGGCCAGGCCCTCATCGAGCGTCAGTCCCGCCAGCTCGGCCGGCCGCTCGATCGCCGCGCGCAATTCCTCCGGCCGCATCGCCACGGCCTGCACCTGGTGGTCACGCAGGGCCCCCGCCAGTTCCGGGAAGACCAGAGCCTGACCGTAGAAGTCGGCCCGCAGAGCCAGTACCACCAGGGCCGGGGCGTCGGCGGCGAGGGCCGCCAGCGCGGCCAGGAAGGCCCTCCGGTCCGCCTGACTCCGGCAGACGGTGAACAACTCCTCCAGCTGGTCGACCACCAGCACCAGCCGCTCGGCGGACCGTTCCGCCAGTGCGCCGCGGACCAGCGCCGCCGCCGAACCCGGGTCCGCACGCAGGGGTTCGGCTCCAGCGGTACCGTCCGGGTGCAGCGCAGCGGCTAGGGCGTGCAATGGCTGCGCCCCGGGGGTGAGCAGCACGCTGGGCCAGCCGGCCGAGCCGGGTAACTCCGGTACGCCCCGGCCCAGGGCGGCGACCAGCCCGGCGTGCAGAACCGAGGTCTTCCCCGCGCCGGAGGGCCCGACCACGATCATCGGCTGCCGCCCGGCCAGCGCCTTGCCGCAGGCCCGCACCAGCTCTGCGACCAGCCGCTCCCGCCCGTGGAAGAACTCCGCGTCGTCCACGGCGAAGGATTCCAGGCCCGGGTACGGGCAGCGGCCCGGGGACGGCTCCTCCCCGACCGGGCCCACCGGCTCGGGCTGGGCCGGGTTGACGGCGAGCACCAGCCCGCCCGAACGGTCACCGGCCTGGCGGCGGGGCAACGGGCCCTGCTGGGCACGGAGGGTGCGGAACAGATAGTCGTACGCCGCGTCCAGGGTCAGCAGCCGCGGGCCGCGCGGATCACCCTCGTCGAACAGCTTGATCAGCGCCCCAGTGAAGGCGGTGTACTGCGCGTCCTCGGGTGCCAGGGCGAGCTGCTCGGCCGAGCCGAGCAGATACATGCCGTGGGCGGGCGGGAGCGTGAACTGCTGGGGCGAGCGGTTCGCGAGCTTGGCGCGCCCGGAGAAGCAGCAGTCGAGGACCACCACGACCGAGGGGGCCCTGCAGGCGCTCAGCGCCTCCCGCAAGTCGGCCAGTCGCAGCGCCTGATGGGCAGCCAGACCGGGCGTCAGCTGGTCGGTGCTGCTGGCCGCGAGGTACAGCTCGTCGCCAGGGCCGATGAGGCCGTGCCCGAGGTAGTAGACCAGCAGTGTGGTCTGGGCTTGCTGCGCCTCTTCGGCGACGGCCGTGGCCATGTCCCGGGCGGTCGCCGGGTCGGCCAGTAGACGAACCTGATCGGCGGGCACGCCGCACCGGCTGATCATCCGATCCCGTAGGGCTTCAAGGGTCCGGAAGACCGCGGGAACGGAAGTCAGCGTCGGACCCGCGTGCGTTGCCGTGCCGATCAGCAACACTCGGACGCCCGCCCCCGACAGATCCGTCATCGCGGGCCCTCGACCTCGCCCGTGTCCTCCGCCGCTTCCAGTACGCGGGTCGCGTCCGCCAGAAGCGCCCGGATCGTGCGGTCGTCCAGACCCTGGACGCGCTTGCCCGAGAACTCGACCGAGGCCCCGTCCGGCCGGCTGATCGTGAGGGTCACCTCACCGCGACGCTGGCGGATCCAGGACAAGACCGCAGTGGTCAGCGCTGTCGCGACGCCGCCCGGCCCGAGCGCCACGGCCAGTGCGTCGAGGACCGGGCCGAGCGTGCCCGGGGCAGGCGGACTCTCCACCGAGGTGATCCGGCCGCGCAGTTCGTCGACGTCGGCGAGCCAGGTGCGCAGCGAGCGCAGCTCGTCCGCCTCCTGACCGCCTGCAGCGGTGAGCGTTACGTCCAAGGCACTCCCCTTGCCGGGTAGGTCACTTGACGTCAACGGTACAAGCGGAGGAGCCCCTGTGGGGCTGATTATGACAATGCATGAACGTGGACGCCGACGGTGTTGATCCGATGCTGTACCGGTGGCCACGTCCCACAGGCGCGCCGTGTGTCCGTCGGGGCTGAATGCCAGGTCGACTTCGACCCCCATGGCCACCTCTCGGAGGCCCTCGGCATCCCGGAGACCCTCGACGACCGCGGCCTGTGCGGCACTTGTAGAACCAGGACTCGGACACGCCAAGGGCCCGGCAGGCGATCGTGTGCGGGACGCCGTGCGCGGTCCTCTGGTCGGCGATGAAGCCCGCAACCGTCACTTCGTCGCCTCCTTCACCCACAGGACCACCGATCGCTTGAGGACATCGCGCTCCATCCCGAGCCGCTGTCGCGAGCTTGCGAAGCATGGTGTTATCCCTCCCCGGCGGCCCCAACGGCCGCCTACGAACATCCATCCATGCTTCGCATAACTGTGTTGGACGCCGCTGCCCAGCAGCTTGCCGCCGCGCGGTGGGGCATCAAGCCGGCCGCCAAGCCCGGCCACGACGTCGCGGACGACTACAGCGACTACGACAACCCGCAGTGCGGCACCGCCTGGCTGTCCGGCAACGCGGTGGGCAACCTCAGCGTCGACATCTCCCCCGGATTCACCCTCAACCCCAACCAGCGGGCGATCTTCTACTACTGGGAGGTCGGCCTGTCCGACTCCGGCGGCGTCAGCCACCAGCACCGGGGCCCCTCCGGCCTGCTGGAGCGCCAGAGCTGGAAGGGCGACAAGCACGTCCCCGGCCTGTCGCCCAGCAACGGCATGGCCTGGATCGAGAGCACCAGCTACGCCACGCTCGACGACGGGTCGAGCTGCTACCCGGCACCGGGCGCGGTGATCGTCCACTACGCCATCTTCTGATCCGGCCAAGCGCCAACGGCATGGGGCTTGTCCTGACAGGCTGCCAGGGCAAGCCCCATGCCGACAGGAAGGACAGCGCGTGTTCCGCATCCCGCCGGGAGCCGACCAGCCCAGGCGCGCCGTTCCCACCCACGACGAGAAGGCGCGCGAGTTCGGCCGACCCATCGCAGCCCTGGCCCGCCCGGAACCCGGGTGGAAGATCTTGCTCGGCCGCGAAGGAATCGACGGCTACCTGACTGACGTCGACGTCCAGTACGCCCACCAGCGCTCCTACCGCGTCCGCGTGCGCACCACTCGGCCAGCGCCGGAGCACTTCAGGGTCAAACCGCGCACCCGCTTGGAGGATGTCCTCGACAATACGATCTCCAACTTCGACGAAGGCGAACTTGACCCCCGCGCATCAGCCGAGACACTGCTGAATCTTGCCCTCGCCATAACCGGGGAGGCGGTGCTGCGCCTCGACGGCCAGGAGCACACTGTCCGTACCGCGATCCGGGGTGGCTTCTTCGCGGCCATGCTCGAGCTCGGCGACCAGACCATCGCCGTGGCAGCACCAGAGTCGCTGCGCGACGTTGCCCTCGACCTGACCTGGATTCAGCCCGGCCAGACCCTGTAGGCAAAACCTGCTCAGGGCATGGGCTGCCACCCTGGCCGGAGACTCCCACCACAGGTCAGGGCGGTGAGTCTTTGCCCGAAATGGTCCGGTCGAGTGTTGGCGAGGCGCGGGGAGACGGCGGGTCTGCGAACACTGCCTCGCCACCTGATCAAGCAAATCGGCGAACCTATGAAGCCACGGCACCAGCGCCTTCCGGAGTGGGCGACGCGACCACCCAGGCGCTGGGGATGCTGATGGGGCCCGTTACGCGGTGGGGGCGTGGATGCGCCGCCAGCGCAAGGCCGAGGCTCTCAGCGCGGACTAGGCGGCGAAGCTGGACGCGCTGGATGATTTGTGGCGCCTGGAGCCGGACTGGAACCGCTCCTACCGCCGTCTGCTCGCCTACCTCGCCGCCGGCGGCACCCTGGACGGCCCCGCCAACCGCGCCGGCCTGGGCGATGACCCGGCGTTTAGGCCCGGTGCGTGGCTGCGCAAGCAGGACAAGGCGCGTAGCGACGGGAAGCTGACCGAGCAGCAGTCCGCCCTCCTGGACGCGCTCACCCGGCACGCCATGACCGTGACCGGCTGACCCGTCGCACCTCACCGTCCCGGCCAGCTCCGGTCAAGGCCCTGGGTACCAGCCGGTCGCCCGGGTCGTCACCGACGCCGGACCCCTCGCCCTGTACCTGGCCGAGGTGACTGGCGCCTGCCTCGCGGCCGACGACGGCTGATGACCCCGTTTCCCGACCCCGACTCCCTGCGGTCCCACGCGATGACCGACATCACCCGTCCCGACCCGAACCCCACCGCGTCCGAGCTCCTGGAGCTGGCATCGCACAGCAGCCGGCCCGCGCCCGCCGACCGGGACCTGGGCCGGGCAATTCTCGACTCGCCGCTGGTGCGCGGTTCGGTGTGGCTGCGCTGGACCCGGCACGACGGCATCCGAACGCTGCACCACGGCGCCGGGCTCGCCCGCGGCTGGACCGAGAAGGACGTCGACGGCCTCGACGGCTGGGTGGCCCTGGTGGAGGGCCGGATCGTCGTCGGACAAGGCCCGGACGGCCGGCCGGAGCCTGTCGTGCACGAAGAGGCTTGGCAGGCCGGCGCGACGCTGCACGCAGCCCTCGCCCAGCACCCCGCCCACCCCGACCACACCCAAGACGAAGACCAGCCCGACGACCAGGAGCAGCCGCTGCTCGGCGACGTCCCCCACCAGGTCCGCCGCCAGGCGGCCGGAATGACCCTGGAGAACATCCAGCACGCCCTGGAACAGGCCCAGTTCGAGGAACGCTGCGCCGACCGGCACACCGACGCCGGCCACGAAACCGCCTACACCACCGCCGCCGACACCCTCGCCGAATGGCAGCGCATCCACGACCGCACCGCCACCACCCGCGCCGAACACTACGACCCCGACCACGACACCGCCCTCCAGCACACGCTGCGCCGCGAGCACCACCGCCAGGACGTGGCCGACCGGGTCCGCGAGGCCGCCTACCAGGCCCGGCAGACCACCGACGTCGCCCACCGCCGCCTCGCCGGCACCGCAGCCCAGCCCCTCTACACCGCCCTCGAACGCGCCGGCCTCCACACCCTCACCGACGACGACCACCAGGCCGTCCGCGACCTCACCCGCACCCTCGACCCCGCCACACTGCGCCAGGTCACGAGCTGGCTTGAGCGCACCCGCACCGCCGCCGCTGCGCTGCGCGGCCCCGAGCAGGAGCGGCCCGGGCGGCCCGTCGTACGACGCAACCGGTTCTGACAGGTCGTTCCCTGGTGAAAGGTGTTGACCTTGCCGTTCGGCGGGCGTTGGATGGCGCTCCCGGGCCGGTCCCCACAAACCCGCCCGTCGCACAGGAAGGAACGGGTGCCCTGTGACCGACCCCCACGCCGATCGCCCCAACATCCTCCGGCGCCTCGACTGCGAGGACTGCCACGCCGAACCGGACCGCGAGAACATCCGCATCACCGCAATCGAGCGCGACCTGAGCCTCAGCGAGACCTGGCACACCGAGCAGTGCCCCGCCTACACGGTCGAGATGATCCTCATGGAGGCCGGCGCCGCGAAGGTCAGGGAACAGGACGCGTGGGCCAAGGAAGCCTTCCCCGCCGCCCACAGCCGGCTACAGGAGGCCGCCGAGGCGCTCCCGCCCGGAACCGCCGCGGACCCGTTCATCGCGGCCCTGCTGGAACTCGTCCAGGCCCAGGCCGACGACACCGACCTCTTCGTCACCCTGCCCATGTGGACCGGGATCCTTCAGCGGCACTTCCCGCCGAAGGACCCGGCCTGACGCGCAAGACCCGTTCGCCTGGCCGGGTGAAGACGTCCCCGGCCGGGCGACACGCCTGCTCCGCTCGTCCTACAACCTGTCACAGGACATCCCTACCGTCCCCGGTATGACGAACCACCCGCGCACCACCACGCCGACCACACCCATCTCCCCGCTGCTCCCCGCCAGCCAGGCCCGCAGCAGAACCACCAACGGGCGGTGGACGGCATGAGCCTGACCTCCGGCCTCAGCTGCCCCGCACACCGCTGCGCCGTTTCCTGGACCGGGAGATGTCGGCGGGCCCCACGCCGCTGCGGGAGAACTTCCGCACCCGGTACGCCACCGAGCCCGTCCTGGTGCCACCCGAAGGAGTAGGCACCGAGGCTGGCACGGTCGGGACCGCGATCGACCAGCGCCTGCGCCTGGCTTTCACCGCCGCCGAACCCGTCGACCTGGCCACCAACCTGGGAATCGACATCAGCCGGGGCATGGGCGGCCCCCAGGCCGGTGAGCGCATGGGCGTCGTCGGCGAACAGCTCCTCCGGCGCCTGGCCGAGCCCGTACACGCCCTGGACCCGGACAACCGGCACCTGCCGCTGGACCGCTCCTGAAGAGGAACAAGACCTCGCACGGCTCCTACTCGCCGCGGCCTGGTACCAGGTCGCCTCCCGCAACCCTTACGGCTTCACCTACACCCTGCTGTTCCTGGCCGCCGTCGAAGCCCCCAAGGACTTCACTTTGAAGCGCCTCGAGTTCGAAGGGTTCTTGGTCGGCGGTGCAGTTGAGGGCACGTCGCAGACTTGCCTGCCGGCGTGTGCACGAGCCTCTCCAGCCCGCGCTGCGGCGCTGGTCGGCGGGCTACTCGCCATCGTCGAGAGCTCGATAGTCGCGGCTGTGCGGCAAGCCGGTCACCAGTTGCAGGAACTCCTCGTGCAGTCGGCCGTTGGTGACCAGCACCGACATGTCGCCTTCCAGTACGGACGCGCCGTCTAGGTCGGTCACCCGGCCGCCCGCCTCCGTGACGATGACCGGCATCGGAGCGACGTCCTCGTAGCCCATCGGCGGACCGGCAATGACGCCGGCGTCGGCTCGGCCCGTCACCAGGGCCGCGATCATGCCGGTCGAGGGCACCAGGAGGACTCGGCGGTGGAGAGCGCAAAGGAGTTCCTCTGGCCAACCGGCCGGGTTGTGCATCAGCGTCCTTGCCCCGCCCAGGCGGGTCCGTTCCGTGACCTGGGCGCGGCGGCCCGATTGCAGGTCCGGGTCCGGACCCGGCAGCACCCAGCAGCCCAGGCCACGACCCGCCGCGATCATCTGCTGGCTCAGGGGCATGTTGATCACGCCGATAGCGGGTCCGTGTTCGTCCTCGTAGGCGAGATCGTTCGAGAACAGCGGCACTCGGTGGGTGAAGTACGTCGTGCCGTTGATGGGATCGATGATCCATCGCCGTCCTGATAACCCGCTGGTCGCACCGCCCTCCTCTCCGAAGATTCCGTCGTCCGGCACCCGCTGGCTCAGCTCCTTCCTGATCAGCTCTTCAACTGCCACGTCGATCTCGGTGACCTCGGTGCCGTCCTCCTTGAGACGGCTGTGCCAGTCATCGCTGAAGAAGCCTTGCGCCGACATCTGCCCGGCGCGACCGGCCAGGCGAACAGCGAAGTCCAGAAGCTCCCGGTCGACGGGAGGGGCATCGAACGCGTAATCCATCCGTCGAGCCTTTCACGGCTCACTGACCGCGGGTGGGGCCAGATCAACTTCGTACGTTGTGGAGCCACTTCTAAGCCGTGCCTTGGAGCCCAATGAGGTGCTTACAAACAGAGGCTCGTCGGCGGGAGGCGGCTACCACGGCTGGGCTGGTGAACCGTCAGCCTCCAGACCGAACCGCTCCAGCCGTTCCGCACCTGCCGTGTTCCCCGCGCGCTTGTAGAGCCCGGCCATGCCCTCCAAGGCAGAGGCGTCTCCGCCGTCGGCGGCCCGAAGCCACAGCCGTTCCGCGCCTGCCGTGTCGCCCGCCCGCTCGCGCAGCCCGGCCAGGCTCGTCAGAGCCCAGGGGGCTCCGGCGTCGGCGGCCTGCTGGGCGAATCGTTCCGCGCTTGCCGTGTCGCCCGCTTGCTCGCGCAGTTCGGTGACGTTGCTATCGCAGTTCCGGCGATGTCCGTTCGGCTGCTTCCGCGAGCTTGGCGGCCAGATCCTTGAGGGCTGGTCGGAGTTCGTCAGGGTGGTGGATGGTGAAGGGCCATTCAAGGGAGGCGAGCATGTGTGCCATGCCGTCGAGGCGCTCTGCCCGGGCGTGCATCAGGACGCCAGTGGGCTGGGGGGTGAGCGTGACGGCGGTGTTCGGCAGCCTGCGGGCGATCTCGTCGAGGGGGCCGTGGATCGTTACCTCGACCTGCCAGCGGTAGGGCCCTTGAGCGAGGGTTGAGGTCAGGTGGGCGACGGGGTCGAAGTCGTCGGGTGTGGTGAAGGTCTGCCGGCGGGGGTGGACGGAGGTGATGCGGTCGATGCGGAAGGTCCGCAGGTCGTCGCGGAGATGGTCGTGGCCGATGAGATACCAGCGACCGGTGTGGAAGACCACGCCGTAGGGGTCGATGTCGCGCTCGGTCAGGTCCTGTCGCCAAGACTGGTACGTGATGCCGACAGTCGTTGTGGCGCGGGAGGCCTGGGCCAGTGCCAGCAGGACTCCGCTCCCGGGTGCCTGGGCGCTCACGGGGTTCGCGGTGAAGAACAGGGTTTCCCGCATGGCGGTGAGCGGCTCTCGCAGGGCGTTCGGAAGCACTCTCTCGATCTTGGCCCGGGCGCCCGCGCCGGCCAGCGCGGTCGTGCCCATCCCGAGCCGCTCGGCGGCGAGGAGTCCGAGGACGACGGCGAGGGCCTCGTCGTTGGTGAGTACCAGGGGCGGCATCCGGTAGCCGCGCGCCAGTCGGTAGCCCCCGTAACGGCCGCGCTCGGCCTCCACGGGGATGCCCAGGTCGCGCAGGTGAGCGATGTACCGGCGGACCGTGCGGACATCGGTGTCCAGCCGGTCGGCCAGCTCGGTCCCGGTGAGCCCGGCGTTCGACTGGAGCAGTTCCAGCAAGGTCAGCACGCGGGTCAGGGGATGCGACATGGATCACTCGATATTTCAGGGCTGATTCTGTCCTGTATCGACTCTACGCTCCCCGCAGCACCTCACTTCAGGGAGATCACATGGCCACCTTCGTACTCGTTCCCGGCGCCTGGCTCGGCGCGTGGGCCTGGGAGGACACCGCCCGCTTCCTGCGCGAGCACGGCCACACGGCGCTGCCGCTGACACTGACCGGCCTGGCCGAGCGCGCGGAGGATGGCGGCCCCGAGACGGACCTGGACACGCACATCGCGGACATCACCGAATTCGTCGAGAAGAACGATCTGCGCGAGGTCACCCTGGTCGCCCACAGCTACGCGGCCGCCCCGATCACCGGGGCAGCCGGGGGCCTCGGCGACCGGCTTGAGCGCGTGGTCTACGTGGACAGCGCCCCGTTCGCCGCGGGCATGCGCATGCTGGACCTCATGCCACCGAAGGCCGCGGACCAGCTGAGCCAGCAGGTCTCGGCCCACGGCGACGGCTGGCGGCTGCCGATGCCGCAGTTCGAGGCCCTGGGCCTGTCCAGCAGCCTCGACGGCCTCGATGAGGACCGGCGGAACGTGCTGAGCGCGCGTGCCACCCCTCAACCGTTCGGCACCTACACCCAGCGCCTCGCCGGCCCGGCCGAATTTGGCCCCGGCGTGGACCGTGTCCTGATCTCCTGCCGCGACTTCCAGGGCCTGCTGGACAGTGGGGTGCCTATGCTGGCCTTCCTCAACCACGCGCCATGGCGTCGCTTCGACCTGCCTACCGGGCATTGGCCGATGCTGTCGGTGCCCGCCGAGCTCGCCGACATTCTCCACACGGCCGTCTCCTGACCGAGACCGACCCAACGAGACACGATGACAGTGCCCGACGACGAGTGCGTTCGTGAACTGCGGGCCCGCGGGCAGGCCTTGGCCGGCGGGGTTCGGGAGCCTCTGCCGCAGCGGTCGTCAGCCGGATCTTCGCCATCCAGGCCCAGGACACCACAGCCGCGTGACCGCAGCGTGTTGCAGGCCCCGGGGCCACGCCCGCATGGCCCAGCCACGCCCCCGGCGGCCTGCGCGCCCAGCGCGTGGCTGTTCGGTCAGGCTGTCGCCGACACCCGCCGTTCTCCTGCTTCGGCCGTATTCGGTCGTTGAGCCGGATGAGCGTCTCCATTGGAGGTGCGTGGTGGATGCCCTGCTCGCACTGCTGCCCGGCTCGTACAGCCCGCACAGCTGCGCCCGCCGCGACTGGGAGCGGCGGGTACGCCCGGGGCCACCGCGCCGCTGTACCGCAAGGCGTGGTCCCGTGGATTCCCGTGTCGCGCCCGGCGTGGCCGTTACCTGGGAACGCTGGGTATCAAAGACCTTCGCGGGCGTGTCACCTGAGAAGCGATTCCCAAACCGAAGGTAGGGTCACGTTTTCGCAGGTGAGGTGTGTGGCCGTCGCTCGGTAGGCATGCTCGGACCGTCGTGTTGGTGC